>CAZZHU010000179.1:0-8368 GCA_964654045.1 uncultured Leptospirales bacterium | reverse complement strand
GCAAGAAATACAATGATGCCGGGTAAGCGGTTTAGAAGCGACATAAATAGTACCCCCTATAGTATAGTAACGGATTTTGCGTTAAAATCTTGAGGAATTTTTTATGATATTGAATTTCTATCCGTTTAAAAAATGAATAACAGGCTTATTGCATTGCGATCGGTTCACGACCGGCGCGTCTCCGAGGGGACTTATTAAAGGATTTCACCCCTATAGATCCCATAAAATGAAAATTCAATAAGTATAATTCAAAATAATGTAAATAAAAATATATATAATTAAAAATTGATTAATATTATAATAAAAAAACCCATCCGGGTGGGATTTTGTTATTGACTTTTTTTGAAAGATAGGTATTATATAAACAATGAGAGGAAAAGCTAATGGTAATCTATATTGCAGCATTGCTTCATAAAATAATGCATTTTTATAATCATGTAAGGCGGGATAATGACACTTTTATTCCTCAACCTGTAAAGATCAAGAGAGATAATGACTATTAATAATATAAGGTCAGAGTTTCATGGAAGATCAATCAATGAAATCGGTAGAATTTGAAGAAAAAAATAAAGTCATCATCCTTCACCTGGACGGCGACATGCATTCTTGCAGGGTTATGAATTTCGAAAAAATTCTGGAGAAGATCATGGAAAAAAACCCGGCAACAATCGCTGTCGACTGCGGAAAATTATTGGTTCTTGACCCGGCCACCATATCGCAACTGGCAACATACATGAAGAAAGCCAGGGGTAATAATATCGAGCTGGTATTGTATAATTTAAATCCTGAAGTGCTGCTTGCATTTAAAATGATGAAACTTGATGGATTTTTTACCCGCGTTTCGCAGGAACAGTTCGAGGAAGAATATATCAATACATCGCTGATCAACTGACCCGTATCGGGAAAACAATCAGTAGGCGTGCCGGATATATTTCTTTATGATAATATATCCGGACCCGTTTTCCAGGATGGCGGCATTGTCATAGCTCACGACAATGCTCTTGTTGTTGAATACCGAGAGTTGTTTTGTAAACAGCATTACCAGTGACGCGATGACCGTGGCGTCTATCGTGCAGTGGTCGCTCAGATTGATGACGATTTCATCGTCCTTGTGAAAACGCCTGCCGCCGATGCCGTTGGTCACGTATTCTCCCAGGAGCCTGGCTACCTCGGCCTGGTTTTTGTATTCCCACCTTCCGCAGACATAGAACTGGCCCCCGGTCATGGAACGGAGCGATGCGTTGTCCTCTACGCGCACCTGGACTCCGTCGAGATACGCCGTTGATGCGTCAACGCGGAATGCAATATGGGCCACGGGCGCGGTGACGGGTTCTTTCTTTTCTGCCGATACGGTCGATGGCCGTTCCGCCCTGACCTCCTGTATCAACTCCGCTTTTTTCGGCTCCTCCCGCTGCGTCAGCGCCATAACCGCTTTTTCAAAAGAAGCTTCAAAGGCGCTGCCGGGAAGGGCTATGATCCTGAATATGCTGTTGAATTCGGCCGGATCGTTCCTGATGCCGGTTATCAGGTTGTTGACCTCTTCATTGTCCGATTTTAGTATATCAAGTATTGTCACGGGGTTTTTCTGAAAATTCAGGGCTTCCGCGAAATCCGCCTTGTCCGTCAGAAGGATGAAATTCACGCGGGCCCCCTCCAGTACTCCTTTTTTCATCATTATGATCAATGAAATGAAAAACGTGCGCAGCAGTTTCCGGTGGTCCGCGTCATGTATCGAGTCGGGGCCCAGGTTGATCCGGTAATCGAGAATTATCAGAAAAGGCGGGCCCCAGTCGTTGACCATGCGCATGAATGATTTTCGTATGAAGACCGTGTTTCTCGTATCGATAAAGGATTTCTTGATGACCGTGATCGAGTTTAAAGAATCATATTCAGTGGTGATGGCGATTTTATATTTTCCGAGTATTGACCGGGCGTGGGAGAGACAGGCGGAAGTCTCGATCAGCAGCAGGGCCCTTTTATTTTTGGGAGGAGTATCAACCATGATAAATTATCAGCTGAATGCTGTCTGTCCGGCGTTTTCTGAATTAATGAACCCGGGATTAATCTCTATGCGAAGTATGGTATCGTGGGGCCGGATACTTGTCAATAGCTTTATCATCGGGCGCTTGTTTCTTCGTCCGGCGGGACCGGGACGGGTGTCAACCCCCATTGAAATGACCGGGGCCCTGCAGTAAGACAGGGCCCCGGTGGATGTACGGTAGAGGCGGGCTGTGAATGCCGCCGTTTCATCATCTGCGGAATCAGTCGTTATAGAACGTCATCTCCGTGTAATTCTTGCCCTTTACCGGCCTGCCGCCAATGGTGCCCTCAACAGAGCAGAGGCCTTCCCAGTAACTGGGCGTTTTTACGTGATGGATGCTCTGCGCGTCGAAAAGGGTTTTCACGCTGAATTTCGCGTCCAGGTCTTTTATGGTAATGGTCCAGTCCACGGGGTAGGTGGCCTTGCCGGCATCGTCGCGCCATTTCCGCGCCGCGGACATTTCCGCGCTCGATCCGTACTTGACCGTGCCGTCCGGCGCGCGATAGGTCCATTCAAAGCGGTGCGGCTTGTCTTTCGGGTCCCTGATGTTGAACAGCATGAGGGCGCCGCCGTCGTCAAAGCGCATGGAGAACCAGTCCCAGTGCATGCCGGGGATCCTGAAGTTGCCCCACTGGTGGTCCATCCATGTCCTGCCGGAAACCACCCTGTGCTCCCTTCCGTTGTAGGAGACGGTCCCTTCCGTGGCCAGGTCGGTGAAGGAGTAATAGGCCGATTCCCTGTCGTCTCCCATGAGGATGCCGCCGTCTTCGCCATGAAGGAGGACGCCCTGCTTTGACTTGAGCTTCAAATTAAGCTTTATGCCGTTGCTGTCCGCTGTTATGGCAAAACCGTTGGGATCGTGGAAGGCATAGGTGAAATTGCCGATATTAACTTCCGGTTTGGACGGATCGGGTTTAATGGAATAGAGGGGGGCTATGTATTCGCCCAGGTAATGCTTTTTCTCATCCAGGTCGCTTATCGCCACATGCCCCACGTACGCGAAGTCCATGAGATACCAGCGCACCTTCCCCATCTGGAATATGGTCATTTCATAACCGAATTCCTTCCCGGTGTCAGTCTTGACGACGCCGGTGAAATAGAGCCATTCAGCATACACAAAGTGAAGGCCGTGATCCTTCGGAAACGTGAATGGTTTTTTCACATCTTCATACCTGGTCCGTAACGCGCTTACGATAAAAAACGTTACGATGAAAGCCAGGATTACCGCAGCGGCAATAAGTATCTTCTTTTTCATAGTACCATCCTTTATATTATAGGTATACCGTGATGCTGTTCTTGTGAATTGCCCGTCATTTAAAATATTTTCTGCCGGAATAGAGTCAAGAAGTATTACGCGGTATTCTGCAATAATTCATCAGGCCGGAAGAGAACATCGGGAAGATCATAGCGGAGAGGGGGCAGCAGAAAAATAATCATTGATACGAAAACCCTCTCTTTTTCAAATGAAGAGAGGCGCTAAACAGGATGTTTTAGTGCCGAACGCGGACAGGATGTCCTAAAAGCGTTCGGCGTGAGCAGAGCGCGGGTGAGGTCTTACTAAGGAGAGGGCGCGCAGAGTGCGGGTGAGGTCCGGCATGGGGACAGGATGATGTTTTTTTTTATCCTCGGATTATCTGCTTGAAAAATAATTCCCGGTGAAGAATCCTTTGTGGAGTCTTCCAATGAGACGAACGTGATGGGGTTGCTACCATGATATCTGACTTTCTTAAAGGATATAATCCTGTTCTCCTGGCGCTCTTCGCCACGCTGTTCACCTGGGGCGTTACTGGCCTGGGGGCGGCCATGGTTTTTTTCTTCAGGAACATTAACAAACGGGTGCTGGATTCCATGCTCGGTTTTGCCGCCGGGGTGATGATCGCCGCCAGTTTCTGGTCACTGCTGAATCCCGCCATAGAGATGGCCGAAGCTGATGGCGGACCGGCATGGATGCCGGCTGTCATCGGTTTTCTTGCGGGGGGCGCCTTCCTGCTGCTGATTGATAAGATCATCCCCCACCTCCATCTGGGTCTGCCGATGGAAGAGGCGGAAGGTGTGAAAACGTCGCTGCACAGGAGCGCCCTGCTGATCCTTGCCATAACGATCCATAACATCCCGGAAGGTCTCGCCGTCGGCGTGGCCTTCGGAGCCATCGCGGCAAACCTGCCTTCCGCTTCGGTGGCCGGTGCCGTGGCCCTGGCCATCGGTATCGGTCTCCAGAATTTCCCCGAGGGCGCCGCTGTTTCGATACCGCTGCGGCGTGAAGGCCTGTCGAGGTTCAAGAGCTTCTGGTACGGCCAGCTCTCGGGGTTTGTCGAGCCGGTCGCGGGCGTTTGCGGCGCCCTGCTGGTGATCAGCGCCAAGCCGATACTCCCGTACGCCCTGTCCTTTGCCGCGGGCGCCATGATCTACGTCGTGGTGGAGGAGCTGATCCCGGAGTCCCAGCAGGACAAGAACACGGACCTGTCCACCATCGGGGCCTTGCTCGGCTTCGCCATCATGATGTTCCTGGACGTGGCCCTTGGATAAGCGGGCCCGTCAGGAGCGCACCATGCCATGATCAATTATTATGAAAACAGGGTAAACCGGTGCCAGCCGGGCCATGGCGCGTCCTGCGCCTTCTGCTGCGGCAGTCACAACTACACCATGCCGCCGGAGGAGATCGAGGAAATGTTCATGGAACGCGGCCGGGAGGGTCCCGGTCAAACAATGCTGCACCAGGCCGAACAGTGCGCTGAAAAATTGTTTCATGACGCGATCCAGTGTTCCCACGTGGGCATGGATCCATCCGATCCGGGCCTGGTGCGCTGTCTTCTGTATGGCGAATATGACCGGGGAGGGGACGTAGAATCCTTTTTCAACGGGACCTGCAAGACCTTCTACTGCCCGGCGTGGGACAACCTCACGGACCGGCAGGTGCTCTTCGCCGCCCGCCTCATGGCGGACTGGTACTACTACAGTCTCTTCATCAATGATATCGAGGCGGTCCATGATATGTGCGCCGCGTACGACCGGCCGGAAGATGTTCCGCCGGAAGAGCTCGGCTCGCTGAAAGAGAGACTGGATGAAAGGCTCCTGGAAGAAGACGGGAAATAGCTTATCCCTTTCTTGCCTGATACCTGCCGGTGTACTTTTTCACGCCGGGACGATGTGAACCGGTAAAACCCTTCCTGCTGACATCGTTGTTCTTCCGTGTATCCTGGCGTTCCACGGCCGCGGTTTCCCGCAGCGGATACGGATGGTCTTCAACCACCGGTATCTTCCGGGAAATCAATTTGTGAATATCCGCCAGGAACTCCTTTTCCTCCTCGTCGCAAAAGGAAAGCGCGATGCCGCTCAGTCCCGCCCTGCCGGTGCGCCCGATCCGGTGAACGTATGTTTCAGGGATGTTGGGAAGTTCGAAATTGATGACGTGGGACAGCTCCTCGATGTCCAGGCCCCGGGCGGCTATGTCCGTCGCGACCAGAACCCTGGTCTGTCCCGATTTAAAGTTGGTGAGGGCCCGCTGCCGCGCTCCCTGCGACTTGTTGCCGTGGATCGCCTCGGCCTGTATCCCGGCGCTGACCAGGCCTTCCGCCACCTTGTTGGCTCCGTGCTTGGTGCGGGTGAAGACCAGGGCGGATACAATGGACCTGTCTTTCAGCAGGTGTACGAGCAGCAGCTTCTTGTCTTTCTTGCCGACGAAATAGACCGATTGATCGATGGCCTCCACGGGGGATGATACCGGCGTTACCGCAACCTTGGCCGGGTTTACCAGGATGGTGTCCGCCAGCTTTGATATTGCCGGCGGCATCGTGGCGGAAAAAAACAGCGACTGCCTCCTGGCGGGCAGTTTCGCGATTATCTTTTTAACATCGTGGATGAACCCCATGTCGAGCATCCGGTCTGCTTCATCGAGAACGAACTGCTCTATCTGGTTCAGGCGGATGAAGTTCTGGTTTATGAGGTCAAGAAGCCTGCCGGGGGTCGCGACAAGTATATGCACTCCCGCACGCAGGGCGTCGGTCTGTGCCTTCTGCGAAACGCCGCCGAAAATAACGGTATGTTTAAGTCCCGTGTGCCTTCCGTAATTGCCGATGCTTTCGCCGATCTGTATGGCCAGCTCCCTCGTGGGGGTCAGTATCAGGGTCTTGATGGCCCGCGGCCCTTTTGCCTTGTCCAGGTCACCGTGCAGTAACTGCAGCAGCGGGATTGCAAAAGCCGCGGTCTTACCTGTCCCGGTCTGGGCGCAGCCGAGCAGGTCTCTTCTGTTCAGTATGATGGGAATGGCCTGTTTCTGGATCGGCGTCGGTGTCGTGTAGCCTTCGGTTTGCAACGCCTTCATAATAGGCGCGATGAGATGTAAGTCTTGGAATGACATGTTATAATTTTCTCCTTTGATAAAAGCCGGCTGAGACGTTACGTGGGTTTGAAACAGCGGGATAATATATGATTTTGGGACACACTGTATGTTCCGCGTCATTTGTCAACGAATATAATGTGAATATCACGGTCATGGAAAAATTATAGACAGGGAGAAAGTTATCTGGTATCAAGCCATTAAACAAACATAACAGGACGACGGATGCCGCTGCGGCATTTACACGGGCCGTTACCGGAGCATCCGGGACCGTTTAAAAAATTCACACATAGACGTATCACTGGCGGGCATTGGACCGGGATCCTGCGACGACGCGGGTTCCGCGATTTTGATTCCCCCATGATGCGGCAGAGGAGGGTTTCCATGGCAAACATTAAATGCGTACATTGCGGAAAAGAGGTCTTCGAGTGGGCACCGGAGTGCCCCTACTGCAAGAAACCGATCGCCAATCCTAACGCGCCGACCAGCGTATCCCCGGAGCCAAAGACGTGGAAGAAAACGTCATACCGGAAAAAAAGCCCCCTGCCCCTGATCATCGCCATTGCGGCAGCGGCCATAATCGCCGGAGCTGCGTTTTATTTTTTCATGTAATGCAGCCGTTGACACCGTACGCGGATAGCCACGCATGCCCGGATGGGGTAAACAGCATCCCGTCAGTCGAGAAATGCTATGACCTGTTCCGCGACTGTCTCTTTTTCAAGGTCCGCGGTGATGGCATGGTCGCTCGTTTGCAGCAGGAATTTTTTCTTTTTTTCGGCGGCGATATGTGAATAAATATATTCCATCGAATCGGGCGGTATCACCTGGTCCCCTGCCGACTGGATGATAAGAACATCACAGTCAATGAAGGGGAGGGACTTCATGGCTTTTTTTATGAGCTTGAACAGGTGCCACGACTGCCGGATGGGCGTCCCGGTACTGTAGCACTCGTGAACACGGCGGGCCTCCTCTGACGCGAGACCCCTGGTAACATCTTCCCGCCACAGTATTTTTATGAACGCCCCGATAACCGGGGCCAGGTAGATGCTTTTTTGCTTCAGCGTGCGGGGCACCGAGAGGAGTGCTATTTTTTTTACCGGGTGGGCCCGGGCGAGGAGGATAGCCAGTATCCCCCCCATGGAGAGACCGATGATGGACACCTCGCGGCAGTAGCTTTTCAGTTCCACCAGGGCTTCCCCTGCCGCGTTCAGCCAGTCCCTTCCCGTGACGCGGGTCAGGTCTTCGACGACGGTCCCGTGCCCGGGGAGCCGTGGTATGCAGATGGAATAGCCCCTCGCGGATATTTTTTCACCGAGAAATTTCATTTCAGAAGGGGAGCCTTTGAATCCATGGAGCAGCAGGACGCCCCGTTCGGGGCTCGTGATTTTCATGAGGGCCCGCGAGTTCTTCATTATGGGGGATATGGGTTTCTTTATCATGCCGGTTCCGCCTGCCGTTTGAATGCGTCTTACTTATAATGTAACAAATGTCCTGACAAATTCAAGCCCGAGTCCCAAACCAGCGGTTACAATGACGGCCCACAGGATTATACCGGCCGAGACCCATACGAGTATCTTCCCGGGCCGCGCGCTGAGCGCCAGTCCGATGAGGGCGGCCTGCGGCGCCCCGGGCATGACCGGGGCTATGAGACCCAGGCCGGGCATCCCGTATTTCTGGAAGACCGCGCCGGCTTTTCCATTCCTGGTTTTTTCCATCCACGCGGGGAACTTTCGCAGCAGGTATTCCTGGATCGGTTTTCCCAGCAGGAGCACCAGCAGGACCGCCGTTTCCGCGCCCGCCGCGGTGATGAGCCCCGCGGCAAGCAGATTGAATTTAAGCGCCAGCGCGGCGGGGAAGCCGCCCCAGAAAAACACGGCGCTCAATGACATGATCGTAACTATCTGCGCCGCCATCTTCATTGGTAGCTCTCTGATCGCACGGTTATGGTCTTGCGCCCTGACACGGTGGATTCGCAGGCAAGGTACAGCTCA
>CAZZHU010000178.1:0-8372 GCA_964654045.1 uncultured Leptospirales bacterium | reverse complement strand
GCGATCATCTGCATCGAGCTGAATACACGGAAACGGGCATCACGGAAAACATGATTATTGATCACTGCTTGTACTATATGCGCATAAAGACATTAAGTCAAATGGCATTTAACTGAAGACATCATGACACTTGATATAACAAAATGATTTTAACCGGCAGTCATAATCAAACATTGAGATATCATGAAATCATATAAATCATTAAAAAAACGTCTGAATAGAATATCCGCCTCAATAGCGTTGTTTCTTATTCTTTTTAGCGGCATCATTATATCTTTTCACCATCATGAAGACGGTAAAATAAAGGATGAATGCCCCATTTGCAGGTTACAACAATATGAGAATAACGCGGTATCTATAACTGCTATATCCGAATCCGTACCATTGCAGTTTTATATCAAACCTGTCATAAACCCGGATGAATCTCCGGTCAAACCGGTCATTTTTTCAAGCGCCCATTCTCACGCCCCGCCTGTTTTCTCCTGAACATCGATAATCATCAATTCAAATATAAAATTCAGGAGTACCAAATGTTATTCAGAAATTTTGTCATGACTATTTGTCTCATCTTTGTAATGAGCATGTCTGTTTTCTCGTATAAAACAGATACAGATGCTCTTATTCCGCAGAAAGGAACAAGCGGGAAATGGGGATACGTTAATACCGATGGAAATTTCATTATTAAACCGTTCTATGAAGCCGCCTTCGAATTTAAAGAAGGCCTGGCCCTTGTTTCACTCTATAATAAATACGGTTATATCGATCCCGCCGGAAAACCTGTCATCCAGGTGCAATATGACAGGGCCAAAAGTTTTTCAGACGGCCTGGCCGCCGTCATGATTTATTCCAACTACCAGAAAAAATGGGGATACATTGACAGGACCGGAAGATTTATCATCTTTCCACGCTTTGATGAGGCTTCTGATTTCTCTGACGGCAGGGCTATTGTAAAAAAAGACAATCATCAATTCATCATCAGTAAATCGGGTGATGTTATAAAATAGTATGCTGTAAATCGATTGGTTCCAAATGATGAATTCTACGGGTGGGAGCAACGATTCTCCCGCCCGAAATGAAGATCAGTTCGAAGTGCACAGGCTTTCAATAGGTTATTCTTTTAAAAATCGGTATCGGATAACCCTGATTTTGCAGGTCGAGGTTGGCCCGGCCAGCAGCATGCGAGTATAAAAAACCAGGAGTAACAGGATGGTGCCAAATAAATTATTTCTCACAAAGGGTGTTGGGGTTCACAGGAATAAACTATCCTCATTTGAACTTTCACTACGCAATGCAGGCATTGAAAAATGCAACCTTGTCTATGTTTCAAGCATAATGCCGCCCCAGTGCAGGATCATATCTAAACAGGAAGGGGTAAAGCTTCTCAGGCCAGGTCAAATCACCCACTGCGTAATGGCACGCAATGAGACCAGCGAGCCCAACAGGCTTATTTCAGCGGCCATAGGTATCGCGATGCCCCGTGACCAGAAGAATTACGGTTATCTCTCCGAGCACCACGCATTCGGAGAAATCGCAAAGGTTTCAGGCGATTATGCCGAGGACCTCGCCGCGACCATGCTTGCGTCAACCCTCGGTCTTTCCTTTGATTCGGAACAGGCATGGGACGAACGCAAGCAGGTGTATCGCGCCAGCGGCCATATATTTAAAACGAGAAACATCTGCCAGTCCGCCGAGGGAAATAAGAACGGGCTCTGGAGCACGGTTATTGCGGCCGCGGTTTTACTGATAGATATATAGATCAATGACGGTTCAGGATACCATTCATTGAATCCCGCCAGCTTCGAAGGAATTTTCCGCCCTGATTTTCCCTGCGGCATCCCCGCGACTGATTTTTTCATGCTGCTGAAAAATAATCACAATAAATTCCTCCATCACTCGTCTCCAATGGTATGGATAGATTATCAATGAAGGAGAATATCATGAAAGAACAACACCTGTTCCCCTGGTGGGCCGACTACCTTTTGCTTAGTCCCCCTGAGAAAGCTGTCACTCAATCCGCATGATTTGCTGGGTGCGTACATCAGCCCCCCGGGGGGGGACCACGCCCGTCTGTACGGTGATTTCTGGAGGGAAGAGGGGCAGAAGGCCTTCGAGGAATATGTTAATAAGATTAATGCCGATGGCCAGGGGAACAGGAGATAGCTTGGGCACTCCCCATACGTACAGTTCATTTCTATAAATTCATCTTGACAGCAGGTCGCATTATTCAGAGATGTATCTATTGAGTTGTTTCAAAGATCCTTCATTTTATAACAAACCAAGGAATATGAGTGATTAAGATTATCCGGGATTATACATGAATTATTATAGCGGAAAAATCTATACATTCAAGCAGTACGGAGAGGATGTCGCTTTTATAATAAAAAGCATTCCCCGGTTCATCGGGGCTTTCAGAAATAAAAACATCCCCAGATCCTTTGCCGAAAAGATCATGCTGGTCGTTACCGCAGTCAACGGCTGCCGGTATTGCTCATGGTTTCACGCGAAGCAGGCCCTTTCATCCGGCATGAATGAAACTGAGATAAAGGAAATACTCGACCTGCAATTTCATGCCAACGCCTCTGAGAAAGAAATACCGGCCCTCCTGTATGCCCAGAATTTCGCAGAAACAGACAGGAAGCCGGACAGGGAGGTATCGAGAAGGCTTTTCGAGTATTATGGCGATAAAACAGCGGGTGATGTCATACTGTACATCCGCGCCATTTTCTTCGGCAACTTGACCGGCAACACCTTTGACGCGTTTCTATCGAGAATTCGCGGTGTCAAAGCGGAAAACAGCAATATAGTATTTGAATTCATTTTCTTCTTGCTGAATTTCCCCTTTCTGTTTCCGCTTTCGCTATACCTTAAAAACAAAAAGATCGGTACCGCCGGATCATGAAAGAGCAATACGACGAAAAAACAGCTTACTGCCGCACCCTGGGACATTATGTGCCGTTCCGCTACTGTCGAACGGTCAACGATGGAATTCCATGCAGAAAAATCAAGGACTGCTGGTTCGATAAGGTTGACATTGAAAAATATATTACCGGGAACTTTTCCGAATCCGAGAGAGAAAAAATCTTTTCCCCGCCTCCCGAGAAGATATCCACCCTTATCGACCTGATAAAAAAAGCGCAGGGCAAGGACGATTAGCATTCAACGAAAAACATATCAATTACCCGGTACCACAATATACGACAGGAAGAAACGAAATGCCCATTTATCAGATCAAAGACCGGAAACCGGTCATCGGCGAGGGGGCGTGGATCGCCCCGACCGCTGAAATCATCGGCGACGTCCGCATCGGGAAAAACTGTTACATCGGATGGGGCGCAATCCTCAGGGGAGATTACGGCACCATCATTATCGGCGACGAGACCGCCATAGAGGAAGGCGTCATCATCCACGCGCGGCCCATGAACAAGACCGAGTTCGGCACGCGGGTCACCGTGGGTCACGGCGCCATGATCCATAACGCCACCATAAAGGATTACGCCACTATCGGAATGAGGGCCACCATAAGCGATTTCTCAGAAGTCGGAGAATGGTCCCTGGTGGCCGAACAGGCCCTGGTTACCAGGAAACAGATAATCCCTCCCGGCAAGATTTACGCGGGCGTGCCGTCAAGGGAACTCGGCGACCTGAAAGAGCGGAACAGGACGGAATGGACCTGGGCCAAACAGCTTTACGTGGACCTTGCCAAACAATATCTGACCGACTGTTCGGTTATAGGATGAGATACGGTCCGATGTTGCCTTGAACCAACAAGGGCAGGCATGCCATGAAGACAACGGGTTTCAGATACTTTGGCCGATTGAACGATCCTGACAGCTGCGCCTCCGTAAAAGGAATCTGCGGAGACGAGATGGAATTTTACCTTGTCTTCAAAAATGACATCATCGCGGATGTCAGGTTTTACACCGACGGATGCGGACACACCGGCATCTGCGGAGAGACGGCGGCAAAACTGGCCGCCGGGAAGCATATTGACGAGGCCATGGGCATATCTCCCGCCATGATAAGAAAGGAGATCGCGGACCTGCCGGAAGACCATATACATTGTTCGATACTGGCTACCATGGCATTGTTTAAGGCCATTGCTGATTATTTATACAGAAAAAGTATATCTTAAAAATTACTTCAGCGCATGCCGCTCCCGCCCCGTTCAACCATGCCGCGCGCCTCATGGATCAGTCAGGACAATCCCGGCAGTTTGCTGTTTTCCTATTGACTGTTGAATGAAATACCATTATCCGCGCTTCTCAATTATTCCAAGGGCGGATGTGAAGTGACGGTCTATTTTTTCGGAAAGCTCGATGATGCTTCCGAAGTCGGAAGCGATATCATTGAAACCTGATTCAATTGCCTGCGTATGCCATTTCTTTAAATCCTCAATGTGATCCAGGTTATGCTTTTTAAGATAGGGGATAAGCGTCTTGAGATGTTCCGGATCCAGTTTGGCATCATGTTTTTCGTGGTGATGGTCATGACCATGATGATGATGCCCTTTCTCTTCCTTCATTTTTTCCTCCCGTGTTTCCGCATATTAAATAATAATTGAATGAGCCTGGCTATTTAAAACAATCCTGCCTCATCACCTGACCGGGCATCGGCCCGGATGATTATATATCATATTTTACGCATTACTATCAATTTGCCCTCTTCAGAATAACCCGGTTGTTCATAAAGTCAATTTTGTCAATTACCGCTTTTACAACCTTTCTTTCACCAAAGAGAGTCGATAAAACAATAGTATCATCCTCAATTTTCAATAACGCGGTATCAGCGAATATCTTTTCTTCGCCGGAATTATCGTTTATCCACACTGTCGGCATGCACATGCTAAAACCTCCGTTTATCAAACCTTATCCCGAAATTCTTCAGCAAGCATCAAATATACTGTTTATCCTTTTTCTGATTATACTTTGCAATACTTTTTTTGATTGAACTATAAGCCCGGGTACCGGACACTTACCTGATTTCGCGGCTCCCGTCCGGGGCTCTCTGTGCCGCATTAACTCTCACGGGATTCTGGACAGGTACAGATATTAATTATCGAGTTCCCTGTAACAACGCGATATAACAAGGAATTTACCGGATAATTAAACCTATTCGAGGATAAAACAATGACACATGAAGATGCGGGTAATTACGCGGCAAAAAGGCCCGGTGCGATATTAAATGAAATGATTGCATCGGAAATTAAAGAAAAAACAGCTGAAAATAAAATATCCTGCGCTAAAGCCCACGACATAGCGGTGAGGTTGAAGACGGACCCATCTGACGTAGGTGCAGCAATTGACCTGCTTGAAGTTCGAATAAATAAATGCCAGTTAGGTCTTTTCGGACACGTGAACAAAAAAAATATCCCTGTTTTACCCGACAGTGAAAATCCGGAGATTGAATCCGCCGTCAGGGCGGCCCTTGTTAACGGCCGGATTGCATGCGCCGCCGCTTGGGAAATTTCCAGGAAGTTCAAGGTATCGAAAGCCCTTGTATCGGCAGTTTGTGAAAATATGAAGGTTAAAATATCGTCGTGCCAGCTTGGAGCCTTCCGTTAATACGCGAGAAGATTATGGAAGGGATGTGAACGATGCATGACAATACACCAAGGCTGATATTCTGGGAACTCACAAAAAGCTGCAATTTGAAATGCGCCCACTGCCGTGCCGAGGCTGAAGATAATTATTACGCGGGTGAACTCGTTTTTGACCAGATCAGGGAAATTATTGATAACATATCATCTAACTACAGCCCCATACTTGTTCTTACAGGCGGAGAACCTCTTTATAGAAAAGATATTTTTGAAATAGCGAAATACGCGACAGGTAAAGGCTTGAGAACGGCCCTGGCAACAAACGGGACCCTTATTGATGAAGCAGTCGCCGGGAGCATTAAAAAATCAGGAATTGCCAGGGTCAGTATATCAATAGACGGCGTCAATGCCGGGAGCCATGACGCGTTCCGCGGTGTCGATGGCGCTTTTGACAGGGCGCTACACGGAGCAAGACTTCTCAAAAAAGCCGGGGTTGACTTTCAGTTTAACACCACAATCACTAAAAGAAACGTTGATCAGATAGATGATATCCTTGAACTTGCCCTCAGAGAAAAGGCGTCGGCTCTCCATATTTTTATGCTTGTTCCCGTGGGGTGCGGCATCGAGCTTGCGGAAAGCGACATGATATCCGACAAAAAATACGAGGAGGTGCTTCACTGGTTCTACGCCAGATCTCGTGAAGTGAATATCGAGTTTAAGGCGACCTGCGCTCCTCACTATTACAGAATAGTAAGGCAAATGGCGAAAAAAGAGGGACGGGCGCTTTCCTTCGAAACCGACGGGATGGCCTCAATGACCAGGGGTTGTCTCGCCGGGACGGGCGTATGCTTTATTTCTCACAGGGGAGAGGTTCAGCCATGCGGTTACCTCCCTGTTTCCGCGGGTAATGTCCTTACAACGCCATTTGCCGATATATGGGAAAACTCGGAACTATTTCTGACTTTGCGGGACTTCAAAAAACTTAAAGGTAAATGCGGGATCTGCGAATACAGGGGCGTATGCGGAGGATGCAGGGCCAGGGCTTATTCTGCCACCGGTGATTACCTGGGGGAGGAACCATACTGCCTCCATAAGCCGGTAAAAAAGTAATTGCATCCGGGCGACGGGAACAATACTCCCTTGCAAGGAGCACCAGCCGAAGCATCGCATATCACCGCCTGCCGGCAAGTAACCGCGCGCATTGTCAGCCGATGCTTTTTGACGGCGATGTTATTTTATCGAGCTTACCGCTTCTGAACATATCAAGAATATCGCCAAGCGTGGAAATGTTATCAGGGATGCCGTAAATATCAACCATGTGATCACGGAGCACGTAAAAAGATATCTCGCCGATCCTGCCGGTAAGCAGCACGTCAATATTGTAGAGCACTATTTTCTTCACAACCTCAAGGCCGACATGCTTGCTCTTTCCCGTGAATTCATTAAGATAAAAATCAACAATAGTGGTTTCCGTTCCGCTGATCCTGACAATGGCAAAATACGGCGCTTTCCCGAAGTGCTGAAACAACAGGGAGTATAAGCCGTCCACGGTTGAAACCGGTACGACGATATTGTAGATATCCCTGTCGGCGGGCATAATTTCGACATGCACCTCTTCAACGGTATCCAGGGCCGCCATTATTTCCTGACGCACCTTCTCCGAGGTTTCATTCGCCATGTAAACCGTCGCCAATGGAGATACCCGGACCAGAAGGTCTATCATCTTAAATGGTCCGGTTTCCCGTATCTTGATAAAATCGATCTGCTTGACACCATTGACCCGGGCGACAATATCATGGACAATGTTCTTCTGATTATCAGAAATGTTGGCGTCAAGAAGGACCATCACGGATCTGTACGCGCTTTCAGCGCCGATCTTGAAAATCAGAAGCGAGATAAGGATGATTACCGCGCCTTCAATATACCGGACCCTGTATACCGGAAGAATAATGCCGAGAAGAACGACAATTGACGAAATGATGTCCAGGAACGACTCCTTCGCATTGATCCGAAGCGACATTGAACCGGTTTCCTTCGAGACCCTGTACTCAAAAATCGCTATCACGAAAGACACGGCGATGGAGATGCTCCCGACAAGGACCGGGAGGAACTGGACGCGGCCGCCGGTCCTGGCGGCAAAAAGCGCCCTGTATCCATCGATAAAAAGATACACGCTCCCGTAAAGGAAAAACAGGCTGATCAGGAGGGTCATAACCGTTTCGGCCCGGTACAACCCGTAGGGGAAGCGTTCCGAATGCGATTTTCCGGAAAGATATAACCCGAAAGCTGAAGCAAAAATCGCCATGGTGTCCGCGGCGCCATGCACCGCGTCAGCGATAAGGACGGAACTATCCGACAGAATACCCGCGATGTATTTGGATGCGGCAAGCACCAGTGTCACGCCTGCCGCTGTTAAAGCGGTTTTCCACCCTTTCACGAGGTTATTGCGGTTGGGGCTCATGAGTTATCTTCGGGCAGATCGTTCATATCAAGACGTCCGACCATTGGAGATCCGCACCGCGCGCAGGCGCTCAGGTAGCAGGGCTTCCCGGGCATGTGCGGCTGGATGTGGCCGCATCGGGGGCAGATACACTGGGACACGGTCCCCTTCCCGCCGCCATGGCCCCCCCGCCGGCCGCCGCCCCTCCCGTGCCCGTGACCTTTACCGAACATATCGTCCCGCATCTGATTTTACGATTTCACCGATATCACCGGCGATGTCCTCATCGAAGGCCCGTTCCACGGCGTCAAAGGCCTCGCGCTCCGTCAGATCACTTTTCACGCCAAGATCGATCACGTTCCCCGCAATAGCCAGGCGCACCGCCGCGGCAAAGGG
>CAZZHU010000177.1:6729-8397 GCA_964654045.1 uncultured Leptospirales bacterium | reverse complement strand
CTTGGAATACTCGTCCTGGTAAAAGTAGGCATTCCCGATGCCGTACAGGGCCGTGATGTTGTTCTTGTCCCTGAGGAGAACCCGGCGGTACATCTCAATGGCCACATCGAGCTGCGACCATTCCTCGCGCTTCTTGTCGCTGCCGGGATAATACCACCGGTTGAGATTGAGGCGCATGCCGTTATAATATTCCTTCGGCACCTTCGAATAAAAATAGCCGAGTTTGTTCAGCAGATCAATATCGTAGGCCGCCCCCTTTTTCCTCTGTATGTCATACAGCTTGTTCAGCTTCTCGATGGAGAAGGAGTACTCTTTCTTGTCGAAATAGGCCTGGGCGTACTCGGTATACCCGTACGCGTAGTCCCTGATAAAATTCTCGTCAACGTCGCGAAAAAGCTTCTCCGCCCCGGCGAAATCCTTCGGCTTCTTGAGGTAATCGCCGCTTTCGCGGATAAGGGCGGCGCCCTCTTTGATCATGCGCTTGGCCATTATCGGCTTGTACACGAACTGGTACCCGACGACCGCCAGCAAACAGGTGACAACGGCGGCTGCCCCGAAAATTTTCGTGATGGTGAGAAGCTTCTTCTGCCGTTCCCGGCCCGCGGCCGCGTATTCCGGACGGGCGGTGATCACCCTGCGGGCCGGCCCGATTTTCTCCTCGACGAGGGGGATACTCTTCCGGAGCTTTTCCTCGAGGTACTTGTGGATGGCCCCTTCCGGCCTGCCCCCCAGTATCATGTTGATGAGCTGGCGGGTGTCCTTTGCCGATAACAGGTCATTGACTACGACATCCTTGACCGCCTCGCGGATAGCGGGATTAAAAAGCAGGATCGATTTTTTCAGCCGTGTAATGTCGCGGTCAGACAGGTCAATGCCTCCGTCGGCTGCGGGAGGCCCGGCTGCCCTGGCCGGCTTCTCCTCCTTCGCCGGCTTCCGCTCCTCTTCAAGCATTTCAACTTCAAAGTGATCTTCGTCAATGGCGGGCAGATCGGGAATTTCGGGGCCCGGTTCCGGCAGCGCTCCCCGGACCGGTTCCTTTTTCTGGACCTGGCTTATGATATCCTTCGAGGATTTTACGGGAGGCGCCTCTTTGAATTCCCCGGCATCCCCGATGGAGGCAAGGTCCTCGTCCGTAAGCTCTTCCATCGACGGTTCGGTCATTGTTGTTTCAGCGGCGCGGGGAGCCTCTTCCGCGGGGCCTGCTTCGGGTATATCTATCTCCGGGATATCCGATTCCCGGGCTTCCGGCATTTCCATTTTTCCTTCGTCAAAGGAGATGTCGGAAAGATCGGGGATCTCCGATTCAATTTCCTTCTCAAGGGTCACGCCCTTCGAAGGCCTGCCGGCCGGGGCATTCTCCGCTTCTTCCAGGAAGCCCAGGTCCTTCGCCTCCATTTCTTTTGAAGCCGCCTGCTCTGCCAGGTCCAGGTCCTCGAAGACCGGCGCCTCTTCAAATTGCGCCGGTTCTTTAGGCCTCTGCGTTTCCGGGGCCTTTGGCTCCTCCATCTCTTCAACAAACGTATCGACCGGGGCCCGGTCCCTGTGGTCCAGCGATTCAGGTTCACCGGCCGTGAGAAAATCCAGTTCGTCGACCGGACTCAACCCCTCGGGTTTTTCCACCTTCCCGGCGGGAATGCGGGCCGCTTCTTCCGCCGGCTGCGCCTCTTC
>CAZZHU010000177.1:0-6719 GCA_964654045.1 uncultured Leptospirales bacterium | reverse complement strand
TCGGAGGGCTGCTCGTCGACGTCCACCTGCGGCGCCGGCGTCGGCGCGTCCCCAACTTCGGGGGCGCCCGCTGCCTCGAGATCCACGTCCACCTCGAGTTCGAGGGAGGTGGTGGGCTCGACGACCGACTCCGCCGGCTGCGCCTCTTCAAATTCAAAGGGGGCTTCCTCAATCTCGTGGATCAGGCCGGTAATGTCCTCGATGGGAGCGGCTTCCTCATCAACAGGCGGCCGTTCCGCCGGCTTCTTCTCTCCGGTGAGCCGGTCAAGATCACCCGGAGGAAGAGCCAGGTCTTCCGGCTCCTCGAAGGTCTCGGGAGCGGCGTGGTACTCCACGTCCACCGCGGGAGCCTCTTCCGGCTCCGCAACGGCCGTCGCCGTCGCTCCGGTTCCCTTCGCGCCGAACCTGCGTCCGCTCTGGTCGATAAGGCCCAGTATGCGCCCGATCTCGCTGAGCTCTTCCGGGGTGTATGATATTTCTTCTGTTTCAGCCATTGCTTTACGGTTATGCGTCACCGGGAAATTCAAGTGACATAATCAGATAGTACGGCTTGCTCAATAAAAATCAATCAATTTTTATTCTCCGCGGTCTCTCCCGGAGACGCGGACATGTATCGCACTCATGACAATTATTAATATAAATATTTTCTATAAGATTATCGACATATTTAACATAAGAATAAACCAGATAATACTAAAACCCATCCCCATACGGGGCGCGGGATCAGGGAATTGCAAATATTTTTAATGTATTGAAGATAATGCGTCGATTTCCTGAATAGACGCATTTTCAGATGACGTGCCCAAAAGTTATCAGAGGTCCCCGAATATGAAATATAAAGCCCTGGCCGTGCTGACATCGCTCCTTTTCCTGGCATTCAACAACGATGAGGGAGCCGGCAAAACCATGTATTACAACTCGCTGAAATTCCTCAGCCAGGCGGACGGGCCGCGGAAAGTGAGCATGATACTGTCCGGCCGGCGGAAAGGGCAGAGCACCCTCAATTCGTACGGGACCCTGTTTACCTACAAAAACAGGGGTGCGCGTTCGGTCCAGATATCCGGCAATTTCAACAGCTGGAAGCCGGAACAGATGGTGCGGAGCGATAACGGCGTGTGGTACTATTTCCTCCCCGCCCGGGAGAGCGGACGTGACATTACCTATAAATTCATCGTTGACGGCATCCTGATACGTGACCCCCTGAACCCTGACCGCATGGATGACCGCATGGGGTCCTATCTTTCCGTGGCAGAGCCAGCCGTGAAGGCTGAAGGAAAACATGTCACCTGGCGGAAGGTCGGCGGAAATGCCGTGGAATTCAGGCTCTACCGTCCGGAAGCGAGCTTTGTTTCACTCGTGGGAGACTTTAACCACTGGAACCCGGAAGACGATCTCCTGGCCAGGGGCAGCAACGGCGTATGGCGCCTTAAGAAAAAGCTGTTCCGGGGAGTATACCGCTACAAGTTTATCGTCGACGGCGAATGGATGCCCGACATGTATAATCAGCGCTCCGCTTCCGATGACACGGGAGAGGTCTGCTCGGTCATCGAGATCAAATAACAGCGTCCGAATATCCCGGGGTATTCACACGAGCCCCCCGCATCCCGACCAGTCGGGACTGCGAGCGCGAGACGCAATTTCGCAATTAGCCGATTCATTAGCATTTATTTTTGGGATTAATGGGAGCAGTCCCTCACGAGCTTCCCGCAGGGGCTCCCTGCGAGCGCCGCATGTTTCGCATTACCCTATTTCAATAAAATTTGTTTATAAAAGGGGGAAAGGGGCGAAGCCCCTTAAAAGCCCCCCGAGGGGCTCCCTGCGAGCGCCGCATGTTTCGCATTACTCTATTTCTATAAAATTTGTTTATAAAAGGGGGAAAGGGGCGAAGCCCCTTAAAAGCCCCCCGCAGGGGCTCCCTGCGAGCGCCGCATGTTTCGCATTACACCAAATATTTGTTTGACAATTTATGATTATATGCATACTGTTAAATCATGGAAAATATCAGCTACATAGAAAAGGGCGGAAAAATAATAGTAACCGCTATCGGCGAATGGAACCTCGGCAATATAAAGGAGATGGAAGTCGTCTTCACCGATATCCTTGCCAAAAAGCCTGATATGATCGCCATAAACTGCAAAGACCTGATCGGCGTCGACTCCACCGCCATAGCGTCCCTGGTCAAGATATTGAGAAAAACCAAGGAATTGAACATCAAGCTGATCTTCTTTGACCTGAGCCAGAACATCTATCACACCTTTGAGCTGATGACCCTGAACAAGTTTTTCACCATTATGACGAAGAGCCGGTTCGAAGAAGAGTTCGGGGGATAGTTGGTAATTCATTCAACTCTCAATATACAAAAAACAGCGGGAATACCGCTGTTTTTTTATCGATTCAATTTGAATTCAGGCTAAAAAGATTTATCTGGAATAGCCAGGCTCATGATGGTAGACTCCTGAAACTCCTGTGCACTTCCTGTATTCATTCCCGTACCATAGAGGGTATCCACTTCAGTTGAAAGAGGATACGGTGCCGCATCATCACACGTTGCGCTGTCGGCCCCATCACAGACAAAACCGGCAGAGGCATTGAAGTGCCCATAGTTTTGCGGATTCGCTACACCGCAGATCTGGTTTGATTTCAGGGTATCATTCCAGCCCCATAATGCAGTACTATAGTAGTAAGGTGTATCATTCGCAACAATATATGCGAGTGTATATAGTGCGTGCCCTTCTGCAGGAGCACCTGCACATATTGTATAAGGTGACCCATCAACATGCACATAGGCCAGACCGGCCACTTTATAATCCGTACTGCTCATGATAACTTTAAATCGCCCTGATTCCACATGAGAATCAGTGTTTTCTTTCCATGGATGACCGGAGAAAGAAACATACATGATTATGTCAGTTGCTTTTTTCACTCTTGCTTCGAATACGCCTGTACTATCGAATGCCGTACCCGGCGTTGATTCAAAGTAATACGGCTTCACTATCAGGAGACAGCCGTCCCCTGATGATGAATCCCGGGGATCATCGAAGAAAAACTGGAAAATTATCGTAGCGCCATATTTTATCTGTATCGCATTCGAATAATTGACAGAGCCTGAATCAACAGTAGCAGTAGCAGCTTTATCACCTTTATTTATACTGCCGGAAGATGTAAAAGGTGTACCAGGAACCGGGAAATCGCTCCATGAAAAGGAGTAATTCAGTAAAAAGCCCCAATACTTTACAGTAGAATAAAGGTTATTGAATGTCTTTGTCGCGGCGCGAATCAGTGTGGCCACGCCCCGAACACCCTGCCAGCCGGTAGAATCGGCGTAAACCTTATTATACCCGGACGGGTCAAAGGCGAGTTTCTGCGCGTTATCCCTGTCAGAACCGACAAAGGACAATCCCACGAAAAGGGCAATCACCAGAACAGGTATGACAAACAATTTCACTGCGGATTTCGATCTATTGGTTTTCATATATCCTCCCTACTCCGCTACGCCCCTGGGTATTTCGGGGAAAAAACTCTGCTGCTGCTGCAGTAAAAGCAGCGGCGCCAGCTTTTCCGCGTCGTTTGATTTCTTGTCATCCTTGCAGCCGGTCATGGCCGCAATCCCGAGGCCCAGCAGGCAGACAACAAGGGCCGGAACCAGTTTCGTTTTCATTGATAAATCCTCCTTCAAAAACATATACCTGCGCCTGGAACCGGTTTTACGTGACGGATAAATCCGTCATGATGAAACACGCCATGCCATTCAGACATACCCGGGCGCACCAGATTAAAATAATATCCCCGGGCGCAGGAGTCAATTTTTGGTCGGAATTTTAAAATTTTTTGCATGTAGGGGTTTTCATGAGGTGTGAGGCAAGTCTGCCGGAAAAAGCGTTATTATTACAAAAAGGGCGGCATTACCAGCCTGCCGCCCTCCTGTGCAATCCTGACGGGTCAAAGTAATACATACATCAATTGACTTTTAAAACGTCCCTGATGATCTCCTGGAACGCCTGTTTCGGCAGGGCCCCGGCAGCCATTTGAGGCTTGTCGTCCACGGGAATGAAAAGAAGGCTCGGGACGCTCTGGATCCCGAAAGCCCCCGAGAGCTCGGGCTCCTGGTCCGTATTGACCTTGTAGATATTGACTTTACCCGCATATTCATCTGACAGCTCGGTGAGCACCGGGGCAATCATCTTGCATGGCCCGCACCAGTCAGCGTAAAAATCTATTATTGCCGGAAGGGCTCCCTTGTAATTCCAGTCACTGTTTTTCTCATAATCAAAAATCTTTTCTTTGAATGTGTCTTTCGTTAATTGTTCCATTGAATAACCTCAGGCTGTAGTTATGATATAAATACTATATTTAAGCATTTAATATAAATCTAAAATACATTCTATTAACCTGTTCGTCAAGCCCTCGATCAAAATTTTTTGTAGACAATGCGCGGTTAATGTTCTATTTCATGTCAATTCCGGCATTTTTATTAATCCTGGCCCGGTAAATTTTTGTACAAGCCAGGCGGTACATCATCACTATTAATAGGGGTATCAGGGCAACATGCTGCTCTCGAAAAAAGAAAGGGAATTCAGGAAGACATACAGCGATTATTACCCCCTGATCCTGAATAACCTCTATTACCGGGTGGGCAACAGGGAGGACGCGGAAGATATCTGCCATGAAATCTTCGTGAACTATTACCGGAAATTCGACGAGGTGCGGGACGCGAGGAGCTGGCTTATGGGCGCCATGAAATTCTGCATCTCCGGCTATTACCGGAAAAAAGAGGGGTCCGATACGGCCGGCGCCGACATTGCCGACATGGAAGATGATGTCCATCTGGCTTTTGAGAACGGTTTCAGGGACATCCGCATCATCATTCACGATGCCATTGAGGACGCCGGGAACTACCGGGACGACAGGGAGCGGATACTCTTCGATCTCATTGCGATAAACAATTATTCCTACGATGAGGCGGCGCGGCACCTGGGACTGACCAGGCGCCAGGCCGTGTACCGGTACCGGCAGGTCTCCCGCCGTATACTGGATCACCTGAAAGAGCGCGGCATTACAAAGATAGAGGACCTCCTATGAAGAAGCCGGATCAAGACATACTGCTTCTCCAGCAGCTCATGGACAAGTACAGGTTCACGCGGCCGGTGTCGGTGGAGGCCCGGGACGAAATCCTTTCCTCGAAAAGGAAAAACCTGGTGCGCGTCCTGAAAACCGTGGGCGCCTACAGCGCGGCCCACGGCGCGCTCCTCATTATCTATTTCGCATTCAAGAAGCTGGGCGCAGTCATCCCCATGATGAAATTCATCGTTCCCGGCGTTGCCGTTACCGCGATTTCCATCGGCGGTTATTACGCAGCGACGACCATGACCCCGGGCAGTGTGAGCAAAGCGCCCGCCATCGAACGGCAGGAGCCGCGGGAGAACATCAGGAAAAAATACAAGTGGGTGGACCGGATCACACTCTACAACGGCAGTATCATCGAAGGGGCCATCATGTCCCGCGGCGAGCGGTACAGGGTTCTCACCGCCGGCGGGATAACGTATATCCCCCGGAACAAGATCAAAATGGTGAAACCCCTTAAGATAGAGATTGACGCGGAGACCGACCGGCCGGAACCCGCCGACCCGGTTACGCGCTGACCGGACCGCGACGGCTGCATGGCAGGAACCCGGCTGCGGTCATCACAGGAAATAGAGTTCGTTGTCCAGCAGGAGGGAGAAGCCCGCATCCCGGAGGACCGTTTCGGTCTTCCTGATGTCCTTCACCTGGAACACGAACACCGCCTCGTGGCTGCCGCGGATCGTGAAACCGTAGGCGTCCTCCACGTTGATGTCGTTTTTTGCCAGCACCGACGAGGCCTTGTGCAGGCCCCCGGGGCTGTCATCGATCCGCACCGCCACGATGTCCTTCAGGGTCGCGGCTATGCCCTCCTCCTTCAGGACGTTGCAGCCGTCCACCGGCCGGTCAGCCAGGATCTTGATGATGCCGTAGTCGCCGGAATCGGAAATGGTAATGGCCCGCATGTTGATGCTATGTTTTCCCAGGATACCGGATATGCGCTCGATCTTGCCCGGCTTGTTTTCTGCGAAGATAGATATCTGCTGCGGCATAACTTCCTCCCTATATTTTCCTGTTGTCGATGACCCGGACCGCTTTTCCCGTGCTGGGCGGCAGGGATCCCGGCTCCAGGAGCTCGATGCGGGGGTTCACGGTGATGAGGGCCTTGAGCTCCTCCACGATCTTTTTCTTGAGCCTGTTCAGACCTTCCAGGTCGCCCTGGAACATCTTGGAATAAAGCTCGACGCGGATGTGGAGCCGGTCAAGGTTCTCGTGGCGGTCAAGGACGATCTGGTAGTTGTTCCCCACCTCCGGGATTTTCATGAGGACGGACTCGATCTGCGACGGGAACACGTTCACCCCGCCCACGATGAGCATGTCGTCGGTGCGGCCCTTGATCCGCTCCATGCGCCGGTGCGTCCTTCCGCAGGGGCACTGCTCGGGGATGATACGGGTCAGGTCCCGCGTCCGGTAGCGTATGATCGGCATTGCTTCACGGTTGATGTGGGTGAGGACCAGTTCCCCGGCTTCCCCGTCCGGCAGCCTCTCGCCGGTATCGGGATTGATGATTTCAGGAATGTAAAAATCCTCCCACAGGTGCATGCCGTTCTGGCACTCGCACTCGAAGGCGACCCCGGGACCGTTCATCTCGGAGAGGCCGT
>CAZZHU010000176.1:0-8448 GCA_964654045.1 uncultured Leptospirales bacterium | reverse complement strand
GTCAAAATCAGCTAAAAGGTGGATACCAATATGAAAATGAAAAGAAGATGGGGAATGGCTATAGATCTGGACAGGTGCACGGGTTGCGGAACCTGCGCCATCGCCTGTTCTCAAGAGAATAACATGCCGGTTTTCGAGGATGATTCCGATCTGCCGAAGCGCGTTCAGTTCCTCGATTTAATGAAGGTCACCAACGACAGGGACGCCAAGTATCCCGATGTCGAAGTCTGCTATATACCGAAAATGTGCCAGCAGTGCGAGGGGAACGATCCGAAAAACCCGAAGCCGCCCTGCGTATCGGTCTGCCCGGTAGTCGCAACCGACGTCGGCGACGACGGCGTTGTCAGCCAGGTCTGGTCCCGGTGCATCGGCTGCCGGTACTGCCAGGCGTCATGCCCCTACGAGGCGCGGGCCTTCAACTGGTGGAAGCCGAGATACGACGGCTCCTTCAAGAATTCGCTCAATACAGACGTTTCAGTGGCATCGCGCGGAACGATAGTGAAGTGCCAGTTCTGCACCCATATATGGAAGCGCGAGCGCGACAAGGCAGCGGCAAAGGGCGAACTGGACATCAACGCCGTCACCTACACGCCGGCCTGCGTCGCAGCCTGCCCGACCAGGGCGATGGTCTTTGGCGACCTGGACGATCCGAATTCGGAAATCGCCCAGCTCCTTGAAAAAGAAAAGAAGCGCAAGTTCCGCCTCGTCCATACCATCGACGACAAGGACGAGAAGACGAAAGAAAAGATGATGCATAGTAAGCAATTTCCCAATCCAAAGGTCTACTACCTTACCAGCAAGGCCTGGATCAAGGAAATGATGAAATTCAAGTAGACTCCGATATCCAGATAAAGGAGAAAAACAGTGGGTAAACTAATAGGTTATATCAAGCAATACATAGCATTCGTGAAGAAGGAATGGAATGGTTATTCGAAGAACGTGAAAATAGCGCTGTACATACTGCTGTTTTTAACCGCCGGATTCTTCGTGTTCGCCATACAGATCCTTTTCTGGGGATTGGGCTACACGGACATGAGCAACATGTATCCCTTCGGCCAGTGGATCATCGGAGACCTGGGACTGGTCGGCCTGGGCGGCGGCGCCTTCACCATGGGTTTCCTTCTTTACATTTTCAGGAATGACAAGCTGGAGCCGCTGATCAATTCCACGGTGCTGATCGGCTTCCTCTGCTACCTCTTCACCTTCATATTCCTGGTTTTTGACATCGGCCAGCCGATCAGGGCATTCTTCATTTATATGTACCCCAACTGGGGACCCGGACTCATGCCGGCTTCAATGCTTACTGAAGTAGCCTGGTGCCTCACCTTTTATTTCCTGGTCCTGTGCGTTGAACTGACGCCGGTCGTCCTGAAGCACAAGGTCCTCGACGCGATACCGGTACTGAAATATATCGGGCATTACCTCCACAGGTTGATGTGGATCTTCGCCGCGGGCGGAACCTTCCTTTCATTCTTCCACCAGGGTTCCCTGGGCGGCGGGATGTGGGACATCATGTACGGTAAAGCCTCATGGTTCCGCGCTCACCATATTTATTTCTTCGTGGTCATCATCCTGGCGACCGCCGGCGGAACGGCCTTCATGACGCTGTGCGCCTACGTGGCGGGCAAGGTCATGAAAAAGGAAGTTGTTCCCAGGGAGACCTTCATGTCCATAGCCAAGGTTTCCGGCATCATGTTCGTCGTGTATCTGGTCGCCCGCCTGGCCGATGTTATTCTCATGGCCACTTCGTGGGTGCCCCTCTTCGACCGGAGTTACATTTCCAACCTGGGCGGTTATTACGGACTCTGGATGGTTGTCCTCGAGTTCATTTTCATCGTGGGCGCCATCGTGCTGCTCCTGGTCCCGAAATTCCGCGAGGAGGAGAAGACCTTCCGTCTCGGCATTATCAGCGGGGTCATGGCCATTGTAACCACGAAACTCCATGTGGTCCTGAACGGTTCGTCCGTTCCCAATTTTCCCTGGAAAGGCTTCATCGGATATAACCCGACGATCCAGGAGTGGTTCATCATGCTGGGCGGTCTCGCGATCATGGCGATGATCTACATGTGGTTTGCCAAGTATACCCCGCTTTTCCCGCATGCGGATAGCCATGCCCATCATGAGGGCGAGGCGCACGCGGCGGAATAGTCCGGAAAAAGAGTTAACTCACTGGAAAAGCGGCAGAAACAACTGCCGCTTTTTTGTTGTGCAATCAGAAAATATTGTCAATTCTCTTCCCCGGGGAGAATAATACTACTTATTACTTGACATTATGCCGATATTGTATTTAATGTACAGCAAATCATCACATCCCGGACTTATTAATGATACACACGTACGTTGAACAGTTCGGCGATATCGCAGTCATTCACATTGAAGGTAATTTTAATATCGACAGCCTGACAAAGGTTGAATATGTGTGGATGGCCCAGATCAGAAAAATGCCCCGCGTTATCGCCATAAATTGCAAAAAGCTTGAATCGCTGGATTCATCGGCGATCGGTTTCATAGTCAAATTCTTTAACTATGCCATGGGCCAGGGCATCATGCTGGTGTTCTACGATTTAAACCCGCTGATGCAGAAACTTTTCGCTACCGCGAAGCTTGACCGCTACTTCAACATCACATCACGGTCAGATTTCGAAAACCGCTACGTTCTCCACACCGCTCCGTCCATATACGAGTCATATGAAGTAATGTAGGCCGTCGCGGTTGCGTAACCGCGTTTAAAAAATCCGCATGCCGGGGATTTCATGTCTTCCCGGGTTAAATTGCTACTGTATTACTCCCAGATCATGACCGCATTTGGAACAGGATCCGGCGGCCAGGTTTTCAACCCTGATGCTGTAGCCGATCCTGCTGATGGCCGTTGCGCCGCAGGAGGGGCAGTGCGTGTCGTGGCCCCTTTCATTCGATGAAACGTTGCCGCAGTATACGAAGTCCAGCTTTTTTTCAGCTTCATCATGGACCTTCATCATGAACGAAACATCCGTGGCGCGCCGGTCATACTGGTAATTGGGGTAATAGCGCGATATGTGCCACGGGATGCTGCGGTCTATCGAGAATATGAATTCGATGATGTCTTTCATCTCGTCCATATCATCATTGATGCCGGTAACCACGAGGGTCGTCAGCTCGATATGGCAGCCACGCTCATGGGCGAGCCGTATTGTCGCGAGCACGTCCGGAAGGCCGGCCTTCTGGACCTTTTTCATGGTGTCTTCGCGGAATGTCTTCAGGTCTATGTTCATCGCGTCTATGCAGCCGAGAAGCTTTTCCAGCGGGTCCCTGTTGATAAAGCCGTTCGTCACCATCACGTTGACGAGTTTCTTCTCCCTGGCCATCATCGCCGTATCATACACGTATTCGAACCATATGATCGGTTCCGAATAGGTATAGGCGATGCCGATGGAGCCCTCCCGCAGCGCGGAGCCGATGATGTCGGAGGAGGAATAATAGGAGGTGTGTGCGGCCGGGTCCTGGGATATGTGCCAGTTCTGGCAGTAGGGGCATTTCATGTTGCATCCCTTCGTGCCTATGGAAAGGATGCTGGTCCCGGGATGGAAATGGTAAAGGGGCTTTTTTTCAATGGGGTCCATCGCGACGGCGGTGAGGCGCCCGTAGATTTCAGTGACCAGGGTGCCGCCGCTGTTTTTCCGCGCGCCGCAGATTCCATGCTTCCCGTCCTTGATGACGCAATTGTGGGGACAGAGGAGGCACCGTACGTTGCCGGTGCCCTGCTTATCATAAAAAGCGGCTTCGTGAGCGTTCATGACGCATATGCCCGGTGTTATGCCTGTGCTGCTTCCTCTTTTGACGTTTCTGTGACGGCGTCTTTTTCATCTGCTTCTTTATCCGGCTTTTTGCCGTCGCCCTTGATCATTTCACAGGTGCCCTCGAATACTACGCCGTCGGCAATCTGAAGCTTGGCCGTCCTGATATTGCCGTACAGTTTTCCGGTGGTATGGATCTCCAGGCGCGCCGTCGCTTCTATGTTGCCGTACACGGTGCCCTGCAGGATGACCGTTTTTGCCCTGATGTTCGCCTTGATCACGGCGCCCTCCCCGACGACGAGAAAGCCTCCTGAAGCGATTTCACCCTCGAAATAGCCGTTGATCTGCAGCGATTTTTTAAAGGACAATTCCCCGAAGAATTCGGTGTCCTTGCTGAACACCGTGGTGATCATCCCGATGTCATATACCGGGTTCTTGTTTATCTGGATTACCTTTTTTGTCATTACCGTATCCTATTTTGTAGTCATGACGAAAACCCCGTCCCAGTTGTCGGCGGGCGGATTTTCCTTGAAAGCGCGGGAACGCTGCAGGTACAGTTCGGAGGGCCCGTCGTTCGGATTGATGTTCAGGGCCTTCTCGAAAGCGCGCATGGCTTCGTCCCATTTTCTCTGCTTGTACGCCGCCAGGCCCAGGTTGTAGAACTTCAACATCTCTTCTATTTCTTTAGTAATCATGGCATCTCTCCATGCACCTGGATTCATCCCTCAATTCAAATATAATTTCGGTTTAAATAATTACAACTTTATTTTTTGAAAAAACAGCCGGCCGTTTCCCCGGCCGCGTTACCGGCACGGAACCATGTCAGTACTTTCTGTTAAGCAGAAAATCAGACAGCTCGAGCAAAATTGTCCTGAATGCCGAGTCGGGAAAGCCTTTCAGTATTTCCAGCGCCCGGTGCGTGTAGTCTCCGGCGAACCTGATCGTGTAATCGATGGCGCCCGAGTCGACAAGGCGCTTTTTAATTGCCTGCCATCCCCCGGGGGTCGGCGCGGCGATATAGCGCTTCAGCCGGTCCAGGTCGTCGGCGCCGCCTTTCTCAACGAGATACAGGAAGGGAAGGGTGATCTTCCCGTCTTTGAAATCGCTTCCCACATCTTTTCCGATCTCTTCGGATGCCTGCATTATATCCAGGGTGTCATCGATGATCTGGAACGCGAAGCCGAGATTGAGGCCGAACTGGTACATGAGTTCGCGTTCTTCTTCCCGCAGGCCCGATTTGGTGGCGCCGAGCCTGGTGCATGACGCCATGAAGCGGGCGGTCTTGAGTTCAATGATGGTCATGTAATTCTCGCGGCGGGCTTTGTCCAGGTCGGCGTATTCGATCTGGCACAGTTCGCCCATGACCATGTCCTTGGTGCCAACCACCATGAGGGGGAATATTGCGGGATTCCCGTCCTGGATCGCCGTGTTGAGGGCCACTGAATACATGAAGTCCCCCACCAGGACCGCCACCTTGTTGCCCCATTGCTGGGGCACGGTGATATTGCCCCGGCGCAGCAGGGACTGGTCGATGATATCATCATGGATAAGCGAAGACGCGTGAACGATCTCCGTGGCGGCCGCGAGTTCAATTATCCCATCGGGGATGTTCCCCCGAAGGCCGCTGGAGAGGATCACGAGGGACGCCCTGATCTTTTTTCCGCCGCCCATGAAGAGGTGCAGCGCGCTCGCGTCGATTATCGGCACGCCTGTTGTAAGGCGTTTTTGTATTTCATCATCGACCCTCCTGAGATGTACATCCAGGGGCGCGAGAATTTCTTTTAAGCTTTTATCCATGCCCTGTATCGGTATCAGTCAAAGGTTGAGAGGCATTCACGCTGGGATTCGAATATTTCAAATACTTTATCAAGCATGGTGGTTTCGAACAGCCGGAGCAGGTTATCGTTGACGATGACCAGTTTAATGTCACCTTCATTATCCTTGATTCTGCGCTTGATGGCCACGAGGACTCCCAGGGCGGAGCTGCATATATGCTTCACATCCATCATGTCAATGCAAATATTGTGCTTTCCCTTGTCGAGGCAGTCCTGTAAAAGCGATTCTAGTTCTTCCGATCCTTCCTGGTCAATTCTTCCGTCTAAAATCAGAATTTCAACATTGTCCGTTGATTTTCTCTTCATAATCTATACTCCCTGCGGTAGTGGTAGTGATTGTTGGAAATAGCAACCGTATCGCGTCCTGACCCATACAGGAATTTTCATATTTATACGGTATTATACCGGGGTCAATAATTATATTAGCCGTCAGGCCCATTTTATGATAAAAATCAAAACTTTTCAAGTCTTTTTATGTCGGTGCGGGCTAAAGTCAGGGAAAATACCTCGTCCGCTCCCGCCTGACGCAGCTGACGGGCGCATTCATTAACAGTGGCGCCGGTTGTATACACATCGTCTATTATCAGGATCCTTCTGCCGGCAAGGGGGCTGCCGCCAGCGATTTCGTAGCGGCACAGCGAGTTGACAAAGCGGTCCCGCAGGCCCAGCTTTTTCTGGGTACGGATGCCAGCTTTTTCCTTTAATAGCTTTCGGCAGGGGATGCCGGTCCTTTTGGAGATGAATTTTGATATCAACTCGGACTGGTTAAATCCCCGGTCCCACTGCTTTTTCTGGCTCATGGGGACCCAGGTTATCATGTCAGCGTGGATGGCGCGGCGGGTGAGTTCCTTCAGTGCAATGCGGCCCAGGGTCGTGTGGTGGCCGCGGATCCCGGCGAATTTCATTTTGCAGATGACGCTTTTCATGACGCCGCTGTATTCGGAAAGGGTTATGTTTTTCGAGATATACCAGTGGCGGTCGGCGCAGGTGCCGCATGGCGAACCGTCCAGGGGGCCCGAGCAGACGGGGCATGTGTTTTCCAGGATGGAGATGCGCCCGGCGCAGGCCGGGCAGAGGTTGTGATGGCGTGAATCGACAGTTGCGCCGCAGCCGGCGCACCGCGAGGGGAACAATATGTCCGGCAGCAGGCGAAGCATCCGCTACTGGACCCGGTATCGTGTCGGGTCCGGTATGCCGGCGTCACGAAAGCCGTTTTTGCGTATGATGCAGCTGTCGCAGGCTCCGCAGGCGAGGTTTCCGGGGGAGGGATCGTAGCAGCTGTGGGTCATGGCGAAATCGACTCCGAGGCTGGAGCCGGTCAGTATGATTTCCGATTTTCCCATCGTGATGACGGGCGTCTCGATAATGATCCCCTTTCCATTTACTCCCGCCTTCGTGCCACGGTCAGCCATAATCTGGAAGGCCTCGAAGAATTCCGGCCGGCAGTCGGGGTAGCCGCTGTAGTCGACCGCGGTGGCGCCGATGAAAACGCGCGTTGCGCCGATTGATTCGGCAAAGGCGAGGGCGTAGGATAAAAAGATGATGTTGCGTGACGGCACGTAGGTGTCGGGGATGTCCCCTTCCGGGCCGGGTCCGCTGTTTTTCCGCACCTGCATGGATTCATCGGTCAGGGAGGACCTGAAAATGCCTGCCGGGATATCGATAATGATGTGCCGCTTGATTTTCAAGGAATCTGCAAGCCTGGCGGCTGATTCGATCTCGACAACATGCCGCTGGCTGTACCTGAACGTAAGCGCGGACAGCTCGAAGCCGCGGTCAATGGCAATTGCCGCCGTTGTGGCTGAATCAATCCCGCCGCTTAAAAGGATGACGGCCCTTTTCTCCATGCGACCTCCCTGCCCCGGTGTATACCGGAAAATGTCTCAAAAATATCAGACTATCATCAAACATGTCATTGCGATGAGTCCTGATTGTATCAGGACGACGAAGCAATCTTGATATAGAATATATGAAAATCAGTGAAATAATTAGCCTGTATCCAATCATATGAAACATCGCTTCGCTTTACTCGCGATGGCATGATTTTGTATGTCCGGATATTCGCTGACCGTCGAATCCGGCAATTTGTTGGTATCGTACGAAACTGTTCTTCGCACCGCAACAAAAAAATTCTCGCCTCAATGCGCCCAGGGGCAGGGATCAAAAGAACGCCGTATCCTGAAGGGTCGCCTGAGGCGCCCGGACAGCGTTGGCCTGTTCTCCCGGACCAAATCGGCAATATGCGCAATGATCTCCTCCATCGGTTTTCTCAGCAGGGCTTTCCTGTCCGCAATACCGGCCGGCCTGTTGGCTGATGATTCGTAGAGTTCAAGTATTTCCTTCTTTTTCCATGGAAAGTCCTGTCGAAGAACATTGGGGACAAGGGCCAGCACGGGAGGTTCAAAAAGGAATTCATAACCCGTAACATCGATGAATGCAATGAACCGGTCGTAAGGAGGTCTGCAACGCAGCAGTATTTGACTGAGCTGGGACATGTCCCACGCGCTGTAGAGGTTTTCGTGATCCGTAATGATAACCGGGAAAACTATGTCCCGGTATTTCTCAAGAAAGTATGTGTTTAATTTCATGTTCCGCTCCCCTGCCGGTTGTGTTGACGGGCTGATGAATAATCGCGTCCCCGTCTTTGCAGGGTATACGGTTATCAGGGGGAAAAATAAAAAAAATATTGGTCCCCGGGGCGTTTTTTAGAATTTTTTCAGAAGGGTTACCTGGTTGCCTTTTGCATTGAAGGTAATGGAATCGAAAATGCTTTTCGCCAGGGAGATGCCGCGGCCGTGAGCGAGAAGCTGCGTGTTGGCGTCCCGGGAAACATTTTCAAG
>CAZZHU010000175.1:0-8556 GCA_964654045.1 uncultured Leptospirales bacterium | reverse complement strand
AAGGCTCGCTGCGGTGCTCGGCCTCGCGCTTATCCCGCCAGCTGCGGCGCGGTTTGGGGGAAGTTAAAACGCGCCTTGCTGGCGGGGCGCTCGGCAACCTGGCTTCGCCAGGTTCGGTCATGTTTGAAATGTTATATGAAATTTTACACAAACAGATAAAGGAGATACGAATAAATGTATAACACTAATAATAACAAAAAAATGACACAAGGAACAGTTTCCTCAGGTTTTGAGAAGGTCCAAATAGAGTTCGAAAAAAATTTTACTGAAAGAGGTGAAATCGGTGCCGCTTGTGTAATCTATTTAGAAGGTCAAAAGGTCGTTGACTTATGGGGAGGTTATCGGGATAAAAATAAGACTTTACCGTGGAAGAAAGATACGATTGTTCCTGTTTTTTCAACAACAAAAGGAATATCCGCAATGGCAATGGCAGTGGCTTATTCTCAAGGATTGCTTGATTATAATGAAAAAATATGTACTTATTGGTCAGAATTTGCGCAAAATGGGAAAGAAGATATCACTATTAAACAGCTATTAGACTACCAGGCAGGTCTGAGTGGATTAGATGAAGAAATAACACTTAAAACAATTGCGGATTTTGACGGATTAGCTAAAATATTAGCAAGGCAAAAACCAGCATGGAAACCCGGCACTAAACAAGGATACCACTGCTGGAATAATCAATGGTTTCAAAGCGAAATTATTCGTAGAGTTGATCCGAAAAATAGAAGCCTTGGCGAATTCTTTCATGATGAAATAGCAGTTCCTTTGGATTTAGACTTCTACATCGGTTTATCTGAACAGATTACAGAAGATAAATTAGCTAAACTTGTTCCTTTTCCTAAAATTGAAATGTTATTTAAAATGCCTTTAAATTTTGTTTTAAGTTTACTAAATCCTCGATCCTTAGCGTCGAAAACAATGTTCAATCCTAAATTTGCAACAAATCATGCTAACTTCAATAAACGAGAAGTATTAGCGGTTGAAATGGGATCTGGGAACGGAGTTGGTAATGCGCGAAGTATAGCAAAGGTGTATAGTGAATTTGCAACAGGTGGCAAAACCTTAAATCTTAAACAAGATATACTTGAAGCTATTTCTGCTCCTGCATGTATGCCAGGAAATCAAAAGGTTGACTTAGTATTAAAAACAGACTTGATATTTTCTTTGGGATTTATCAAACCGAGCAAGAATATTCAATTTGGTTTTGATGAAAGTTCTTTTGGTGTATTTGGAGCAGGTGGTTCAATTGGTTTTGGGGATCCTGTTAAAAAGGTAGGATTTTCTTATGTAATGAATAAAATGGGGGCCCATTTATCTATCGACCCGAGAACAAAAGCATTGTATGACGCTTTTTATCAATCTCTTTAAATAATATAGATATTGTGTGAAACTTCGTAGAACAGCGGATATGAGGTTTCGTTCGCAGGCTCACTACACCCCAATTGCCTACGTTCGTTCCTCACTTCGGCAACTTCTCATATCCGGAAACGTTAAACGCAATTTTTTCACAAGAGAAGAAAGAAGAACGCCGGCATCCATGCCAGCCAATATAGTGATATTGAAAAATTAAGTATATATTAAGGGAAATATTATTATGAAAGTCACTGCATTTATTGGAAGTGCCCGTAGAAAATATACGTATTTGGCAACCGAGAGGTTTTTAAAAAACTTGCAATCACTGGGTAATGTAGAATATGAGATTATTATTCTGAGTGATTATAACCTAAAATTCTGTAAAGGATGTAGAGTTTGTCTAGATAAGGGTGAAGAATTGTGTCCATTAAAAGATGATCGTGATTTGCTTATTGAAAAAATTATACATTCAGATGGTGTTCTGTTCGCAACACCGAATTACTCATTTCAGGTTTCAGGAATAATGAAAGTATTTCTTGACAGATTTGGTTATCTCTTTCACCGACCCCGGTTTTTTGGAAAAACATTTACCAGTATCGTAGCCCAGGGACTTTATGGGGGGAAGGATATTATAAAGTATTTTAATTTTATCGGTGATGCTATGGGATTTAATGTTGTTAAGGGGATTTCTATTACGACAGTAGAACCTATGTCAGATAAAAGGCAATTTGAAATCAATAAGGTCATTGATGAGCTCAGTAATAAGTTTTATAAACAACTCATAAAAAATGAATTCCCCAAGGCATCCCTGAAAGGACTAATCGCCTTTCGGATGAGTCGAACCAGTATTAAAATTATGCTCGATGAAAAATATCGGGATTATAATTTTTATAAAGATAATGGATGGTTTGAGTCGGAGTATTATTATAGGGTGAAAATGAACCCATTTAAAAAGGGATTTGGAAAGATTTTTGATAAAATTGGAAAACATTTAGCAAAAAATAGTTAGTCATTCGTATGCAAATTATACTTAATATAAGCTTTTTCGTCATCCGTGGCGGAAGCTACTTGGTTTTTGATGATGAACAGAAGAATGGAAAAACTGCGTCTGACAAAGCATAACCGCTCCGCTCCTCGGCGGACTTATGCCGCCTGCGGTGCTCGGCCTCGCGCTTATCCCGCGGGTTTCGGTGCGGTTTTGGGTAGGTTAAAACACACCTCACCGGCGGGGCGCTCGGCAACCCGCTTCGCGGGTTCGGCCATGTTTGAAATGTTGGGCGCAACGCTTCATTCTGATTATCTTTGCCTCGCCGTCCTGGCTTGGCTAATATTTTCCTACAAACGGAGTTTTAATCATGGGATTTAAAGTAAAAGCAATAAAATACTATGTGACTTTAATAGATAATTATAGTGATAGTGAGTCAAAATTACTTTCCATATTTTCAAAAGCAGGCGTTAACTACCTTGCATGTATTTCTAAACCTATTGATTCAAATAAAATTGAATTTACACTTTATCCAAATGAGATTCAAATATTTCTTGATACTGTTCAATCAAATGGTTTGATTGTAAAAGGTCCGTATTCAGCACTTCACGTTGAAGGTGATGATGAATCGGGTGCTTGTGCTGATGTTTTTGAAAAACTTTCAAGATCAAATGTAGATATCAGTTTTTCTTATGGAATTGCGGATATCAAGAATGGTTATGGTATTATTATTCACTTGAATGAAAGTGATTGTAAGAAAGCCATTGCCTCATTGGAAGAATAGTATCGATCTAACCCTACACGAGAGTACTTTCATGTACTTTTGTGAAATAGTTAAGAAGCACTGCGCCCAACAGCATTATCATCCTGGAAAAAGGTCCTTATCGTGCCAGGGAGGATGCGACACGATGAGTTTTATGTGAAGAAATTCGGGCCATGTCAACAGGAAAAATTCTGGACAGGCGCCTTAAAATTTTCTCCGCGAAATCAAGAAGCGGGGGCGCGAAACGATCCTCTTCTAAGAAAAGCTTGCGCTGTCTGTTTCTCGTCTTCACGGGCTTGAAACAGCATGGCTCCTCTTTGCGGACCGGATGTATCACTCCATTTGATGGAGAGGGGATTTAAATGAGGTCTTTGCATCCTCTGGGGGAAAGAGTGGTGTAATCAGTCCATATTCTTCTTTAAATAGGCCACCAGGTGCACTTCATTTCCTTTTTCATTATACTGGACCTGGTCAAAAACCGACCTGGTGATCAGAATACCCCGGCCATGCTGGAGCATCGGGTCACTGAGGGCTTTTACCTTGAGCTTGATGAATTTCCTGTAGTCAAAGCCCCGGCCCTCGTCGCGAATGGTGTAGGCTATTTTTTCTTCGTTGAGGCGGTACTCGATGCGGACTTTCTTGCGCCTGTTTTCAGCGCTCATCTGCCGCTCCCGGAGCAGGTCATGGTAGCTCTGGTTTTTCTGGGCGAGGGTTTTCTCTTCAAAGGTGATGCCCAGGTTCCCATGCTCGATGGCGTTGATGATCATCTCCCTGATCCCCAGCCTGAGCAGGCTGATCCTGCCGGGCGGGATGAACTTCTGCAGGTTGCGCGTTATCCGGAAGCTCACCTCGTCGGCGATGGTGAGACGGTTGTCGATGGTAAAGGAGAGGGCCTCCTCCTCCAGGTATTCGCGCAGGGGATCGTCCGATATCTCCGAAGCGAAGCCCATGATGCCGATGACGGCGCCGTTTTCCATGATGGGATCGAGCTTGAACTGGAGGGTCACCGGCTCGCCGAGGAACTTGTGGTCGCACACGGCCTTGAACCGCACGTCCTGGGCGCGCTCATGGAGGACGCGGTGGATGTTTTCCAGGAACGTTTCCCGGTTTATCTGGTTCCTGTCGATGGGGTCCCGGTAGAGGATATCGATGATGTATCTGCCGATGACCGTTTCTTCCGGGTAGCCGAGCTTTTCCCTGATGTTGCTGTTGACCATGATGAACTGGGCCCTGCTGTCAAGGGAAAAGATGATGTCCCTGGTCTTCTCTTCGACGAGCTCACGGTATTTTTTTTCCGACTCCTCCAGTTTTCTCCGGTAATTGTTCCGCTCCGTCACGTCGACGGCGGAGAGGAGGGCCCCCTTGATCTCGAGGTCCGATTCCCCGATCCAGAGGCTCGCGCTGAACTGCGTCTCGAAATACTGGTCCCTCCCGCGGCTCAGCAGGCGGAGCGGCTCGTTCCGGATGCGGAGGGAGCGGAGCTCCCGGGCGCATTCGTCCATCGTGATGGCCTTGTCCTTGATCCACCTGTTCTTTACCTCCAGGGCCCGGGTGTAGAGATTGATGAAAAGCGACGCGGCCCGGTTCCGGTCATCGCCATGGATGAAGTCCATGTACGATATTCCTTCACGGTTCGGATCGAGCCCGTAATCCTCCATGGAGACATAGTTGTAATCGACGGTTTTGCCGGAGGTGTCGATCAGCATCGAAAAGAGGGGCACCAGGTTGAATAGCTCGCGGTACTTCCGTTCCGACTCCGCCAGCCTGTCCCGCATGATTTTTCTCTTGGTGATGTCGGTGGTGGTGACGATGCTGCCCGCAGTTTCAAGGGTGCCGGGGGCGATAATGAGGCAGATGGTGTAATCCACGTCAAGGGTCATGTCCCCGCTGCGGCTCGTCAGCGTGGTGAATCCCTGGTGTGTCCCCATCCGCATGATCTGTTCGCGCGCCGCCTCCCGGTAGGAAGGATCATGCTCCAGCCTGTCCCGGTCCAGGGTTTTCCGATAGCTGTCAATGGCGCGATAGATGCCGACGAAGAGCTCCCTGGTGCGCTGAAGCTCATTCTCATGGATAAAATCGATATAGCTGACGGGATTGCCGGCGAGCTCCCGGCCGAAAAGCTGTTCCGCCGCTTCGTTCCATTCCACCACTTCGCCGCGGGTGTTGAGAATGGCCGTGAGGTTCGACGTCTTCTTGAAAATGGTCATGTAATTGCTGTACCGCAGCATCAGGTCGGACTGTTTCTTCTGCATCGTCATGACCCTGGCCAGCAGGTCGGCCGCTTCCTGTATCTCCGGGATATTGATCCGGTTCTTCCGGTAGGGAGCTATTATGAGGAGTATCTCGCGGTCTGAATCAGGTATAAAAAAAAGTTCGTTCCTGGCATTCTTTTCTTCTTTTGAAAAAACAATTATGTCAGCGTCGGTATAGTCAAATTCCATTTCCGGATTATCAGTGAATATATTGCGGCTGTGGCGCAGCTTAAACCCGGAGCCATTTTTGAGGGCTATGGCCGATCCTTGGAGCGGATAGAAATCCATTAATCCCCGGCAGAAATTTACGATCAGGTTCTCGGGGCCGGTATCAATATTTTTAATGATCAAATCCTGAAGTGAAGAATATGTTGTTATCTTTTTGACTCGCATAAATGAACATATCATAAAAATATGTATAGTTATAAATCCGGCTTGTTTCTATTTAATACGATGTCAATCTTGTCAAATACTGATCAATCAGATATTGATATGACATCATATATAATTATAATATAAATTATACAAGAAAACCGTCTGTCTGGAATTTTTTTATTTGTTTTGTTTGATCCCGTTATCAAGGTTACACATGAAGGGGGTTCTACATGGGCGCAAGTAAGATAAAAATTATCAGGATTATGATTGTTCTTGCCGGGGCCTGCATGTTTTTTACTTCAGGCTGCTTTAATGATTCAGATAAAAAGGCTCTCCTCTTTCCCGGAACGGATACGAGCCAGTCCATCGCTACCGTGCTTCCCGGTGAGAAAACGGAGACCGGCGGCAGCGTGTATCTTGTCGGCACCGGTATCTATGACATTACCGGCCCCGCCGCCGAGACAGGGATGATGGGATTCGCCGAGATGGACCAGAAAACAAGCGGCATACACACGCGGCTTCGCTCGCGCGCGTTCATAATCGGGGACGCGGATAAGCGGATCGTCTTCGTCAGCGCCGACCTGGGCATGCTCTTCCAGATGGTTAAGGTCAAGGTCTGCCAGAAGATTGCCGGAAACGCGGACCTGGCGAAATACTACAACGAGAAGAACGTACTCCTGTCCGCGACGCACACCCACAACGGCCCGGGGGGATACTCGGGATACTTCCTGTATGATGTGACCATAGCCGGGTTCGTGAAGCAGAATTTCAATGCCATCGTTGACGGCATTTACCAGTCGATACTGCGGGCCCACAATAACCTGCGGCGCGGAAGGATCCTGGTAAACCAGGGGAACCTTGAGGGCTGCGGGGGAAACCGCGCCGAGTCGGCCTACAATAATAATCCGGCTGCCGAACGCGCCCGCTATGACGGCAATACCGATACGACCATGACCCTCCTGAAGTTTGTCACCCTGGAGGGCGAGGAGATCGGCATGCTGAACTGGTACGCGGTGCACCCCGACAGCATCGGTCCCGATAACACGCTGATCAGCGGCGACAACAAGGGGTGGGCCTCCTATCTCTTCGAGAAAGACAGGGGGGCCGATTATGGTTCGGCGCGCACCTTCGTGGCGGCCTTTGCCCAGGCCAGCGCCGGCGACGTGACGCCCAATATCGGTTTCGGCCAGGCACCGGCGGATGTGACCTTTGAAAATAACAGGAGCCTGGAGAACGCGGTCCTCAAGCAGTACAACAGGGCGAAAGAGCTCTACAACGGCGCGGGCACCGAGCTGTCGGGATCGGTTGATTATCGCCATGAATGGGTCGACATGCGCACTCTCTACGTTGAATCGGCGCAGTGCGTAACCTGCGCCGCGGGTATGGGGGCCTCGTTCTCGGCCGGAAGCCCGTACGACAACCCGAGCCCGTCGCCCCTGTTCCCGAACGGCACCACCGTCGACAGTCTCAACTGGAGCGACAACGCCGCCAGCACCTTCCTGAATACGTTCCTCGGCGGCATCTTCGCCTTCGCGTGGCCCGCCACCGGTGACGCTGCCTACAGGAAGTGCCACGCTGAAAAGCCGGTCCTTATCCCCACGGGCATTGCGCATATCAACATCAACGGCCCGGTCATGACGCCGCAGATCATGCCCCTCCAGGTGGTGAAGATCGGGAACCTGGCCATAGCCGCGGTCCCCACCGAGGTCACCACCATGTCGGGACGGCGGATCAAGGACACGCTCCTCTCCGGCCTTTCCGGTCTCGGAGTGGATTACGCGGTGATATCGAGCCTCGCCAACTCCTACGCGTCGTATCTTGCCACGAGGGAGGAATACGCCCTGCAGTGGTACGAGGGGGCCTGCACGCAGTTTGGGCCCAACGAGCTCGCGGCGTTCCGGCAGGAATACGCGAAGCTCTGCAGGGCAATCGCTGACGGAACCGGCGTCGCCGCCGGCCCGGCGCCGCAGGACGTGACGGGCCTGACCGTTGACTTCAGCGCCAGGGTGGTCCTGGATGACAAGCCGCTGTTCAAAAGCTTCGGCGACGTTATCACCCAGCCCGGCGCAAGTTATACCCGGGGCGATACGGTGAGCGTGCAGTTCTGGGGCGGACACCCCAATAATAATCTCAGGACGCAGGACACCTTCCTGGTGGTCGAGAAGCTGGCGGGCGGGAGCTACGTTCCCGCGGCGCGCGACTGGGACCCGGAAACGACCTACCGCTGGGAGAGAAACGGAATATCCTACTCGAAGATCACCATCACCTGGCACACGAAGAACGCCGAACCGGGGACATACCGGATCCGCCACAGGGGAAACTGGAAATCGGGCTGGACGGGGAAAATAAGCCCGTACGAGGGTGTGACCAATACGTTCAAGGTTTTGTAGGCACGGCCACGCAGACGCGCCTGTCACACGGTCCGGTTATCAAACCTCCGGATGAAAGGAGCCGCCATGACTGGCGGCTTTTTTTCGCCGGTATAAAAAATAATCTTTCATTTTTTCAATGCCGCCGTAGGATATAACCGCATACAGTCCAATGTCGAGGTGTTCGATGAACTGGGTGTCCATACCCGCGGTCCTCATGGCTGCCGTTTCCTGTTATGTGGGGTTCTACTATTTCTGGATGTACGCCCGGCGCCGGTCTGAAACAGAAAACCTGGCCTTTGCCGCGACCTGCCTTTCCATCGCGCTCTACGATATCTTCTGCGCCGGGCTGTACAATTCGGCAATGCCGGAGCAGGGGATGTTCTGGCAGCGGTGCCAGTTCGCCTCGCTCTGCGTGTTCACCGTGTCGGTGTCATGGTTCCTTTTTTTCTTCAC
>CAZZHU010000174.1:0-8701 GCA_964654045.1 uncultured Leptospirales bacterium | reverse complement strand
GTATACCGTGCCGGTGCCTTGATTTTGCCGTAGTTGTAAGCATTATATATTCATTGCGGTTATATACCAAGTAAAAAATGAAGCGCCTCCTCCAGCGTTTCATGCCTGAACCGGTAGCCCGACTCAGCGAGCTTTCGCGAAGAAACGCGGGTGCTCGACAGTATCACCTCCCGGCCCATGCGTCCGAAAAAAAGACGGATGAGAGGCCCGGGTATGGAAAAGACCGCGGGCCGCCCCAGCGCCCGCGCGAGGGTCCTGATGAATTCCCTGTTGCTGACCGGCGCGGGCGCGGCGATGTTCACCGGGCCCCTGATATCTTTCGTGAAGAGGATATGCTCCACGGCGCCGATGAGGTCCTCCATGGAGATCCAGCTTATGTACTGGCCGCCGCTTCCCATGATCCCGCCGAGTCCGAGCCGCGCGGGCGGCAGGTAGCGGCCCAGGGCCCCGCCGCCCGGGTGGAGCACCACGCCGATGCGGAGAAATACCACGCGTATCCCGCGGTCAATGGCGGGCCGCGCCGCTTCCTCCCACGCCCGGCATACCTCCGAGATGAAGTCCGGTCCCGGCGCGTCTTCCTCGGTCATGAGGCCGTCGCCGCGGTTTCCGTAGAGCCCGACGGCTGACGCGCAGAGGAGGGCCGCCGGAGGCTTCTCCATCGCGGCCAGCCGCTCCGCGATGAGGCGCGTGCCGGCGGCGCGGCTCTCCATGATGGTCTTCATTTTCTTTTTTGTCCAGGCCCCTTCGCCGATCGGCTCCCCGGCAAGATGGATGACCGCGTCGGCGCCGCTGAAATCATAATTGATAATCCCCCTGTCCGGGTCCCAGGAGGCCTCCTTCCCGGCAGGGTTCCCGCGGCGGACCAGCCGCGTGACCCGGTGGCCCTGGGTCTCGAGGAAGGGGACCAGGCTCCTGCCGATGAGTCCGCTTGCCCCGGTCACGGCTATGCGCAGCGGCCTCCTCCGCCGCCTGAGTGTGACGTCCTCGAGGGTGATCCGGTGGCGGTAGCCGAACATCTTTTCAATCTTACGGCGTATAAAGCGGCCGATGATGAGTTTGCCGACGGGATGAAGCTTGAAGCGGTACTGTATCCGGTCTTCCAGAAAGCTGGACCCGTCCCTGTCCGGCGTGAAGAGGTGCGTGTGCCGCCATGAGGAAAAGGGGCCCCGGACCTGCTCGTCGGTGAACTGCCTGTCCGGAATGATATCGCGGTGCCGGGCGGTCCACCTTATTTTCAGGGGACCGATCTTCAGCCGGAACGTCGTTCGCGATCCGTCGGTTACAACGCCCTCATCGATGACCTCCACGTTCTCCCACGGCGGCGTCAGGCGACGCAGGGCCCCCGGGCCGGCATGCCAGGCATAGAGGTCTTCCGCGGAAACGGGGAAGCGGGTCCGCTTGATGAATGACTCGTGGCGCATTGGTAAAATCTTTTATCCTGTCCTGATGATAGAAGAGAGCGCCTCCCGGATGCCGGGATAGGTAAATGCGAAATTCGCTTCTACAAGGCGCGATGGTATCGCCCGCTGCCCTTTAAGGAGAAAGCTGCCGAACTCTCCCATTGCCGTTTTCAATAAAAAGCCGGGCGCCGGGGGCACGATGGGGAAGGTCCCCAGGGCGCGGTTGAGCTCCCGCGTCAACTCGCGGTTTGTCACCGGCCCCGGCGAGGTGCAGTTTACCGGGCCCCGTATCGCCGCATGGCCGAGCAGGAATCGAATAGCCGACGCGAGATCATCCTCGTGTATCCACGAGAACCACTGCCGGCCGCGGCCGAGGCGGTTGCCCATGCGCAGCTTGAAGATCCTGGTGAGCACGTCAAGGGCGCCCCCGCCGGCGCCCAGGATAACGCCGAAGCGGGTGATGACCACCCGGGCGCCGTGTCCTTCCGCCCTGAGGGCCTCCGACTCCCAGTCGCGGCACACGCGGGCAAGGAAATCGTCGCCGGGCTGATCATCCTCGGTCAGCTTCTCATCATCGTGGAAACCGTAATAGCCCACGGCCGAGGCGCTTACCAGGTCGATCTTCCCCTTTCCGCGCTTTTGTATCGCGTCAACGACGTTTCGCGTAATGAGGACGCGGCTGTTGTAAATGTCCTCTTTCTTCTGCCTGCTCCACCGGCTGAAGATCGAAACGCCCGCAAGGTTGATGACCGCGTCCTGTCCGGCCAGGGCGTCCTGCCAGGGGCCGGGCTGTGTTGCGTCGGCGGCGATGACCGATACTCCTTCGGCGGGAGCCGGTTTGTCACGGGGATCGCGATCGATGACGGTCACCCGGTGGCCGTCCCGGACCAGGATGGCCGTCAATTTTGTGCCCAGGAATCCGAGGCCGCCTGTAATGAATACCTTCATGATGACCACCTCCGGCTGTATCTTGATGAAGAAATAATTATAACGATACCGGTGAATTGAGTCTACAATTAAATTTTTATTGATATATAAAGGAAAGTTATTAGACTTGTTGCGAAACTGGGGTCCCGCCCCCACAGGGGACCCCTGCGGGGGTTTTTCAGGGGGCTTCGCCCCCTGGGCCCCTTTTATATCCTCCCATTGGGGGAAAGGGTTTCGAGAAGAAAATAATGTCTGACTTAAAGTAACACTGTGATGATTTATAGGTCTCACTATCTGAAGATTTTCGATGGAGCATTGACATGATGAAAAAAGGCATACTAGCCGCGGTAATAATAGGATTGTCGGTCCTCATTTATTTTATATGCGGCACTTCTGACAGCTCCGATGATTCAAAGACCAACCTCATGACAAGCACCGCGGATAATATGGAAAGCAGTTCCATGGCGGGCGACGGCGAAGAGCCGCTATCTTCGGAAAGCGCCGAAGAAGATGAAATCAAGAGCACGCCGGAGAACACGGTCAGCTTCTCCGTGCGCGGCGACAGCAAGACCTATACGTTCAAATCGGTCAATCCCTTCATTAAGATCGCCCGGTCGCAGGACCTGACCGGTTACGTGGCGAACTTCGCGAACGACATGACCTTCATCAGGGTCGCCGAGCAGTCAACCTATACCCAGGTGATATCGATGCTGATCCCGGGGGACGTGACGCCGGGGCCCCTGTCTGAAAAAGCGGGCAACTTCATGTTCCAGTTTTTCGGTTCGGAAAGGGGCGTCATGTACAGCCTTGACGTGAACTATCCCTTCACGGTAACCATTGACGAGTGGGGCGGGCCCGGCGGCAGGGCCAGGGGGACTTTTTCCGGGGAACTGAAGGCGGAGGGTTCAGGTACGGTAATCACGATCCAGGACGGGAGATTCGACGCCGGGATCCAGTGAGCGGGGGTGCGGCAGCGCCTGCCCGGATCGAGGCAGGCGCCCGGGGAAATGATCAACGTTTTGTATTCCTGGCGATATCGACGAAGACCCCGATCTGCTCAGCGATAAAATAAAACAGGCTGAGCAGCAGGAAGCCGAGGATCGGACCGCCGATGATCGCCGTGAGGCCGCCCGCGAACCCGCCGCCACCGGTAAGGGACGAAAGACCGGGGATGGGCATGGGAACGCCGCCGGCGATCCATATGGCGATGCCCGCCGCGAGGCCGCCGATCGCGTAGAATACGGCCATTATCTCTCCGATCATTTTAATGAAAATAACGCATACCGGGATGACGACATAGTCGGTCGACTGGGGGAGCGAATCGATATCCATCGACCTGTACCAGAGTATGTTGATGACCGCGTAGACCAGCGCTATGAACAGTATCTGCAGAAACAGGTTCGCGAAAAAGAGCGCGGCATTGAATCCGAAGGAAAGCGCGTACCAGAGTTTGTATGACCCGAAAAGGAATCCGATCAGGATGAGGCAGGCGACCAGCCTCAGGAACCAGGTGAATACCTTCGTGAAGAATTTTCCCTGGGATATCAGCGACAGGAAAGGTTTGAGCAGCAGAAATTTTTCCATGCGTAACCTCCAGTTGTTGATTATTATTTTTTCGCGGGAGCAGATTTGAAAAGACCGCTGTAATAGTCAGCCGCGGATCGCCGGAAAAGTCAAATCAAAAACATGGAGCTGAAGCGGGAGTGCAATAACGACATTTATGTGATAGTGTTTATGTCTGTGACTTTTGTTAAACTATTTTTTTCTTTCGTCTTGACTTTCCGTTCATGTATAAAAAAATGCATTAGGCTTGTTGCGAAACTGGCGCCTCGCTCTTGAAGGAGGCCCCTGCGGGGGCTTCGCCCTTTGAACCCCGTTAAAAAGCAAGTTATGCAACAGGACTATTATAAACCAGGGCCGCCTGCCGCGGCCTGCCATATGAGAGGATGATATGCCCGATAATCCCCTTTGCCGTTTGATGAATCCTTCCTCCATTGCCATTGTCGGCTCCGGCAATAATCCGATGAAAATGGGGACCATGCACGCGCTGAGCATATTGAAAGACGGGTACGCGGGGAAGTTCTATCCCATCCACCCGAAGGAAAAGACGGTCCTGGGCCGCAGGGCATATGCGTCCGTGGCCGACCTGCCGGAGACGCCCGATCTTGCATTCCTGGTTGTGCCTGCTTCCCATGTGGCCCAGCTCCTGGAGGATTTCGGCAGGAAGGGAACGAAAAGCGCCATCATCATTACCGCGGGCTTCGGCGAGCTGGGAGAGGAAGGCCGCCGGATGCAGATGAGGCTCAATGAAATTTCAGCGGAGTACGGCATCCGCTTTATCGGCCCCAACTGCATGGGGATTATCAATTCGGAAATATCGCTGAATACCACGGTCATGCCCTATACCTCCGCTCCCGGTTCGCTGGGGCTCGCGTCGCAGAGCGGCACGTACGTGACGCAGTCGATTCCCTATCTCGGGAAAAAGGGGATCCGCTTCAGCAAGGCCATCAGCGTGGGCAACAGCGCCAACATCGACATTATCGACGCCCTGGAGTACCTGGGCGAAGACGAGCAGACAAAAGCGATTTCCCTCTACATCGAGGGGCTCAGGGACGTGGCCCGCTTCATCGACGTGGCGCGGAAAATAACGCCGCGCAAGCCGGTGCTGGCCCAGTACGTGGGGGGCTCCGGCGCGGGCGCGCGGTCGAGCCTGAGCCATACCGGCTCCATGGCCGCGCCGGACCACCTGTACGAGGGGCTCTTCAGGCAGGCCGGCGTTATAAGGGTCCATTCCATCGAGGAGCTTTACCATTACGGGAACATGCTCGCGGTACAGCCGCCCCTTACGGGCAAACGGATAGGGGTCTTTACCAATTCGGGCGGCCCCGGCTCCGCCATGGCCAATATCCTCGAACAGGGCGGCCTGGAGGTACCGGAATTCTCGAAAAAGCTCCAGGAGTCTTTGCGCCCCCTGATGCCGCCCCACGCCCCGAGCGGCAACCCGGTCGATATGACCTTCAGCATGGAGATTGAAATACTATCCAGCAGGATACCGGGGATCGTGTTTGAGAGCGGCGAGGTGGACGGCATCGTCATTCACGGCGTCATGCGGTCCGGGTATGTCAGGTACTCCTACAACCACTTGAAGGATTTTATGAACGGGGCGCCGGTTGAGGCCCTGCTCTCCGGAATGCCGGAGTGCAGCAGGGAAAATATTTCCCTGCTGCGCTACGGGAAGCCCATCGCCATATCAAGCTTTTTCGACCGGGACGACGATTACATGACGGCCTACGAGGACAACGGCATGCCGGTTTTCGATTCACCGGAAAAGACCGCCGGGGCCATGGTGGCGATGCTGTGCCACAAGAAGATCCGGGAGCGCAGGCCCTATGAACCGGTGACGGTGCCGGCGCCGCCGGCGGAAGCGGTCCGGATCCTCGGCGAAGGCCGGAAACCGGGCCGGGGTAACCTGGATGAGCACGCTTCAAAGCTGTTTTTGAAATCATGGGGGATCCCCGTCACCGAGGAGATAATCGTACATTCAGAAGAAGAAGCGGCAGCTGCCGCGGACCGCGCGGGCTATCCCCTGGTCCTCAAGGCCAGCGCCGCCGATATCCTGCATAAAACAGGGAAGGGCCTCATATACCTCAACCTGAAATCGAAGGATGAAGCTATCGCCTCCTTCCGCAAGATACGGGAGGCCGCGGGCGCGCCGGTCCCGGTGATAGCGTACCGCATGGTAAAGGGCGAACGGGAGCTGGTGGCGGGCGTGGTGCGCACGCCGGGCTTCGGCCCGTCGGTGATGTTCGGCCTGGGGGGCATCTTCACCGAGGCCCTGGGGGACATGGTCTTCAGGCCGGCCCCCCTGGGCGAGGCCGACGCGGAGGAAATGATCAATGACATCAGGTCGAGGAAGCTCCTCGGCTCCTTCCGCGGCATGCAGGCGGTGAACATGAAGTCCCTGGCGCGTATCCTTCACCGGTTGAGCCTGGTGCCCCTGGCGCACCCGGAAGTGGGGGAGATAGACATCAATCCCATCATAATCGAAGGTTCCGAGCCGGTGGCGGTGGACGCCCTGGTGGTGTTTGGGAAATAGACCCCCCTGTACCCCATTTAGACCTCACCCGCGCTTTGCGCACCCTCTCCTTGATAAAACCTCACCCCCGGCCCCTCTCCATGAAATGGAGAGGGGGGAGAAAAAGCTTATAACTCGTAGCCCTCTCCCCGTGGGAGAGGGCGCGCCGGAGGCGGGGTGAGGGTATTCGCAGAGGGCGCGCCGGAGGCGGGGTGAGGTTTGAGAGAGGGGGGCCGAGGGGGTGAGGATAATAGGGATAAACCGGAGCGTGGGTGAGGGGGTATAATAAATTTTTTCTTGACTCTATGGCGAAATTTCAGTAATTTAGATTTAACTTAAGATTTGAGGTTTATCCATGCCAATTTATGAATTTACCTGCGGCGATTGCGGCGAGCAGTTCTCGGAAATACGCCGGATGGGGGAAGATAAAGGCGTTCCCTGTCCCGCATGCAAGTCGGTCAACACGAAGAAGATGATATCTTCCTTCGCGTCCATCTCAAGCAGTTCCTCACCGGGGTGCCCGTCGGTGTCCTCGTGCGCCCATGCCCACTCCGGCGGCGGTTGAAAGCCCTCCCGTTAAGGCCGGTCCGGTCTTTCTGAAACTGATATCCTGTTTGTCAGAGCTCCTCGATCCATCCGTTGACGATGCCGTCCATCGCTTTTTTGCCGCTGTTGAGCCACCCGTGGACCCTGCCCATCGATTCCTTGCTCCGGCGGTCCGGGTCCGAATCATAGAGCCGGCGGGCGTCGATGTCGCTCACGTAGATCACGAAGGCCATGTTCCGGTGCGATCTGGTGTACAGGTACCCGGCCAGGGCCAGGGCGTAATTGATGGTGCCGGTCTTGGCCCACACGTGGAACGCCGTATTCGGGTCGCCGAAGCGGTTCATGAGCGACCACTCCCACCCGGACGCGGGAAGAAAGGAGCGGTATTTCTTTCCCCGGTAGTCCTGCGCGTCGGCGTAGATAAGGACCGCCATCATCTGCTCCGGGGTTATCCTGTTTTTGGGCGTAAGTCCCGAGCCGTTGACCAGCCTGATATCCTTCCAGCTGACATTTTCCATTCTCCCGGAAAAATACGCCGCCAGTTCCCGCGCCGCCCCGTCCAGCTTCATCGGCTTCCCGGACAGTTCCTTTGCGGCCGCGAGCATCATGAGCTCCGCCATCAGGTTGATGCTGTAGGTGAGGGTGAGGTCCACGATGCCGGCCAGCTCCTGGCCGCGGTGGGTATCGATGGAGCTGGCGCTTCCGGGCATTACGCCGGGCTCGGGCCGGGGCAGGGTTATGCCCCGCATCCCGCAGAGCTTGGCGAAGACATGGGCGGTATAGAGGGCCGGCTTCTTGACCGGGAGCCGCTCGCTCCCGTTCCTCGTTTCGTCGGGCGACAGGAGCCATGATTCCGCGCCGCCCAGGTTCCGGTAGGTGAATTTTATGTTCTCCCGCAATTTTTCCTTTGAGATGCCGGTCCTGTTCATGGGAAGGGTCGGGGTCAGGAATATTTCCATGGCGTTCGATTTTTTGTCGCGCTTCCATTCCGCCATGATGGAATTGTATTCCAGCGACAGGGCGCTCACCCCGGAGTTGAAGGATACGTCCGGCTCCATGTCCGGATCGATGCTGGAGGAGCTGATGAGCCCACTCTCGTCGTAGAAGAAGCGCCCCCTGACCGAGGTGATCCCTTTTTCCTTCATGCGGTCGATCATGTCCATCAGGTCGCTGACCGTGAGGAGGGGATCGCCGGTCCCCTTCAGGTACAGGTCGCCCTTCAGCACCCCGCCGCTGATCGAGCCGCTGTGCTTCAGGTATGTCTCAAACCGGTGGTCGGGGCCGAGGACGTTCAGCGCGAACACCGTGGCCGGCACCTTTGTCGTCGAGGCGGGGATAAAGGGGCGGCTGCTGTTGTGCGACCGCACCACGGTCTTCCTGTCCAGGTCATAGACCATGTATCCGATATTGTCCGGGGAAATGCCGTTCACGAGGGCCGGCTCCGGGCCCGGCGCCGGCTTCTCCGCTTCAAGGGAAACGTCCACGTCAACAGGCCTGAACCCGCAGGCCGTGAACAAGAGCGCTGCAGACAGGATGACAGGGATGGCGGACAGGGTCTTGATGGTCGAGGGCACGGTTTTCCTCCGGGTCGGATTGGTATCATATGCATAGTGGGGGCGGTCGAATGTCTGGTCAATGAAAATTTGTTCCTGGATTTTTCCCTCACCCCGCCTCCGGCGCGCCCTCTCACTGGTCAGACCTCACCCCCTGACCCCCTCTCCTTGGTAAGGAGAGGGGGAAATGAGATCATTTA
>CAZZHU010000173.1:0-8740 GCA_964654045.1 uncultured Leptospirales bacterium | reverse complement strand
CGAGACCAGACCGGGCAGCGCGGTCCAATCGAACGACCAGCGCCTCAGCAACGCGCGGCCCCCCCTTCCCCATGCCCATGATTACGCTCCGGTGAGCCATGATCATAACAGCCATAGCGGCACCATAGCCATACGGGACAGCAGGCATGAATCATTCACCCAGGTGACGCCGCCGTCGGACGGGTCGGCGGTCATATTCGGTAAAAATGAATCAGCCGAGCCGGGTTCCATCGGCCTGGCGGGCATAGCGGGCATCACGTCCGCGAAGCAGTCCCGGTCATACGGGGTTGTCGGGCACAGCGGCCATGTCGGCGTGCGCGGTCAATCAACGGGCGGCGCCGGGGAAAGCGCGCAGGGATGCGGGGTTATGGGCCTGTCCCGGTTCGGCGCCGGCGGCGTCTTCGCAAGCGAGCATGGTTATTCGCTGGTTGCCGACGGCTACGGCGCCATTAAAAACATCGACGATTCGGCGGACCTGGGCGGCAACGGCGACGCCCTTCTCGTGAACGGCAAGGCCCTGTTCAACGGGACCCTCCACGTACACAACCTGAACCCCAAGGAATCCGAACCATTCCCGCCAAACCTCGTGGAGATCTTCGAAATTGACGATGCTGAATACGTGCAGCCGGGCGACATACTCGCCGCCAGCGAAGGAGGCAAATCGATCCTGTCGCGGACCAGGTCTGAATACAACCGGTCGGCGATCGGCGTCGTTTCGGGAAACCCGACGATAGTCATCAACAGCAACGGCGGCAAGCAGAAGGTGTATCCCGTGGCCCTTACCGGCACGGTGCTGTGCAGGGTTGACGCAAGGCAGAAACCCCTGCGCCCCGGCGATCTTATCGTCACATCCGCGACTCCCGGGTGCGGCATGGCGGGAACCATTGATTCATTCGATAAGATAGGCTCGGTTATCGGCAAGGCCCTTGATGCCCTCGGTGACGGGATCGGCCTGGTGCCGGTATTTATCAGTCACGCGTAGGTAGCGGACCTCACCCTGACCCCTCTCCCATTAAAAATTGAAAAAAGGAGAGGACCTCACCCGCGCTCTGCGCGCCCTCTCCTTAGCAAGGAGAGGGTTTCAGTTATAAATATTTATTTCTTTTTCCCCCTCTTCATTTTATGGAGAGGGGGCCAGGTGGTGAGGATTTAAAAAAATGGCGCGCCGGAGGCGGGGTGAGGTGTTTTATATGCCCAGCTGCCTGAGAATGGCCAGCTCGACCCTGTTGAATACTTTGAACTGGTAGTCGCTTAATTCCCTGGTGATTTTCTTGTCCACATAGGTGATGCGCCGGCAGAACGGCCTGTTCTCGTACCGGTCAACCCACATGATGACGATAGTGTTTTCCCCGTTCCAGGCAACGGCCCCCTGCATCTTGTGCAGGTTTTCGTTCGTCGACGGACCGTACTTGTCTTCGATCTTCTTCTTCACTTCATCCATTGACAGGTAGGGAAACTTCAAAGCCACGTAGAACAGCTTCCCTTCATCGGCCTTTTCGGCTGTCCCGGTCTTCTTTTCTCCCTCCCGGGACCCGGCTTCTTTTTTTTCAGCTTCTTTTTTCTCCCCCTGCTTCCCGGTATCGGAGCTTTCAAGGGCGGGATCGATATAGAAAAATCCGTAATAGTATTCAAGGTCGCCGTCCCTGGAGATAATGATGCTCTTGTCATCCGTAAAAACGAGTTTCCCCTTGATTTTATCCCTCGCGTCAGAGAGCTTCACGACCCAGGCGATACTTTCATATCCGTTGGGGACATTGGAAATAGCTTTTTTTTCTCTGGCTGCTTCTGTATCGGTTTCCTTTGCGTCCTTTTTTTCCTGGCCATATGCCAATGTAAAAAGGAAAAGAATTGTAATTAGAAAAAACCGTTTCATAGGTATACCTCGAAAAAGCGACAAATCTGTTAACTGCCCGATGACTGTGCGGATATCATTGCCGCGGCGCATGCACCGGCGTACCACATCAGTTCCTTTATCGGCAATTTTCCCCGTTTATAATAAAAAATAGTGGACTCTTCCCGGATATAAATCGAAAATAAGCCTGATAAATGAGGCCGCAATGTGCCATTATCCGGAATAATTGCTGATGGTGCGGCCGATTTTCATTTTCAGAACCACTATGGAGGAGCATATGGCGAAACTGATCGAGGTCAACAGTTCCAATTTCGACGCCGAAGTCGTGAAATCAAGCAATCCGGTCCTGATCGATTTCTGGGCTCCCTGGTGCGGCCCCTGCAAGATGCAGGTACCCATTCTGGAAAAACTGGCCCAGTCCCCCGATATACAGGCCACCATCGCCAAGATAAACACTGACGAAAATCCCGATCTCGCGCAGAAGTTCGGCATATCTTCAATTCCCACGCTCATTCTCATGAAAGCCGGCGCTGAAGTCGAGCGCTTTGTCGGAGTGCAGCCCGAAGCGGTTTTAAAGCAGAAACTGATCAAGCAGGCGTAAGCCATGCGCGCGGTAATCCAGCGGGCGCTGCAGGCCTCCGTCCAGGTCGACGGGGAAACCGTGGCATCCATCGGCAGGGGCATCCTGGTCCTTGCCGGGCTTCATGAATCCGACACGCGCGAGGACATGGAATACATACTGAACAAGATGCTGGGCGTCAGGATATTCAATGACGCCGGCGGCGTGATGAACCTCTCTGTCGCGGATACCGCCGGCGAGATCCTGCTGGTCTCGCAATTCACCCTCTACGGCGACGCGCGCAGGGGCAAGCGGCCCTCCTATTCAAGCGCCATGAAGCCGGATGTTGCGCGCGAAATTTTCAATGAATTTATTGAACTGTGCCGGTCCCGGCATGAAAAAACAAAAGCCGGCGTATTCGGGGCGGACATGAAGGTGTCCCTCGTCAACGACGGGCCGGTCACCATCCTTCTCGACAGCGGCAGGGCCTTTTAGCCCTCCTACAGGCTGTTTCCCGTTTTCCAGAGAATATAGGAATAGATGTTGGATTCGCGGTCGTCCAGCTTCATCTTTCCCGCGGCCAGCATGAAATTCACCCGGTGAATGAACTCATGGCCCAGGAGCGAAAGCTTCGGCATGATCCGGTCGAAATACTCCCGCGGAAGAAAATCGATGATCTGCACCAGCGCTTTCACCTCGCCGTCGGCGCCGAGCAGTTCCTTCAGGACGTCACTGCCGGCGAAAATGATTATGGTGCAGATGGACAGGTAAAAATCGGCGAGATAGGAATTGAAATATCCGATATCGAGCATGGAACGGACGAGGCCCATGATCCAGGAGAAGCACCGCGCATCCATGAGCAGGTCATGGTTTGATTCGACATACTGGAGAACGAAGATGGATGGATAAAGGTCGGACGGTATCTCGTTCTTTTCAAGGGAAGCGCATTCAAAGCCCTGCGCGTAGGCTACCATCCGGTTCTGCGCTTCATCGCCATTCGCCAGCTGGCGCCAGGAAGTAAACCGCGACCCGCATTTCTTCAGCCCGGCCAGGGCAAGGGCCTTGATCTCTATATTGTCCGATTCCTTGGCAATATTATAGAAGAAATTAAGGAGTTCATCGTGATCAAGGGTTATCAGCGCGTGCAGTATCGACCGCTGCAGCACCGGCTGCTCGAAGTATTCGGTCATCAGCAGGGGGGCGTGCTCATTCATACCGTACTGCCGGATGATAACGGTATCGTCATGGGTAAGGAGCCTCTTCTTCAGAGAGGCCGAATACATTTCGCGGTCACGGAAAACATCGAGATAGATGGAAAGGCGGGCAAAGAGATCATCGGCGACATATTCGCGGATCACGGTGTCAGCCGGAATATTTTCTGTCAGCTCAAAGATTATCTGGTCGAGGAGCTCGACGAACTGCATCGACACTTCATCCGGATCTTCAAGAACCTGCCGGGAGTATTCATCTATGTGGGATGAAGCGAACTCGGCAACAATGGACAGGGCTTCAATCTTCGAAGAAGCCGGGCCGATTTTTTCAAAGCAGATATTCGAGAACTCCTCGTACTGCTCCCCGCGCAATTGCAACCCGCTTTTCATATTAATCCCCGAACCCCGCTGCCGCTGTATCTTTTTTATCCAATTGGTATCACCGCCCTGATATGTCGAGAATTTTTTGCATTGAAAATAAATAAATAAAACGAACATTTTGATCATAATTATTAATAAATATTGACAGCGTCCGACACGAACAATTTGTTACTTTAATTCAGGAAGGTTTTTATGACAACAGTCCCGATTATCGATCATGACAGATGCACTCTCTGCAGGCGGTGTATCGACATCTGCCCCCAGCGAATTCTGGTTCTTGAGCGGAACGCCGTTACCACAGCAGAGAAAGAGTGCATGCTCTGTTCGCACTGCTACGCCGTGTGCCGCTACGGCGCCATTCGGTTTGATCCCGATGTTCTCACGGGCATCTCCATGAGGTCCTTTTCGTACAAGGAACGGATGATCGCCCCGGGCGCCTTCAAACCATCCGATCTTGTCAATTTTTTCCGCTCGCGCCGGAGCGTAAGAAAATTCAGGCAGGAACCGGTGGATGCCGCCGTCATTTCCGACCTGATCGAGTTCGCCGTGACCGCGCCGTCCGGGAGCAATTGCCAGACCTGGGAATTCCTCGCAGTCAACGGCCGCGAGAAGGTATGGGACCTTGCCCTGGAGATACGGAAATTCTTTGTCAGGCTCAACAGGCTGGCGAAAAACCCTGTCATACGCTATCTCTCCGTCCCCTTTGCGGGGACCGCCCTGATCCGGTATAACAACGAGCATATCGAAAGCGTGGAGATGGGCCTGAAGGAAGCCGAAGAAGGCAGGGACATCCTCTTTCATGGGGCACCGGCCCTCATCCTGGTCCATGGCAAACCGGAAGGAAGCACCCCCCTTGAGGACGCTCAATACGCGTCGTATAATAGCACGCTCCTGGCCCACGCCCTGGGGCTCGGAACCTGCTATATCGGCTATGCCGTCGAATCCATAAACCGGAGTTCATCCATCAAGCGCTACCTGGGGATACCGTCCGGGAACAGGATACACGCGGTACTTGCCGCCGGATATCCCGATGTTACATTCGACAGGCTGGCCCTGAGGAAAAAATACGCCTGCCGCATCATCTAATACTGCTTCACTCTTGCCATTGCGAGGAGCGCTGCAACAAAGCAATCCCGAGAGCCCCCCTGCCCCCCGGAGGGGGCACGAAGAAATAATTTCCGGAATTGTAAGAAATTTTTTAAATCCGCGCCTCCTGTTCGTATACCGGCAGAGGAGACGCTATGGCACGAATACCCTTTTGCATGATCCTTCCGGTCCTGCTTCTGGCGGCACATCTTCACGCCGGCCTGTTGATCAATGAGTTTGTGACCAGCACAACCTCTGACTGGGTTGAATTAACGCTGGCGGGCAGCCCCGGGGAAAAACTGGATATTTCGAAACTGTACGTTACCCCCTATTACGGAAACAATGAAGCCCTGAGCTCCGACCCGGTAACCATATACAGCCATGACCGGCCCGAAACCCCCTATGACGACCGGTACATCGTGGTGCATCTCATCGAACCGACCCTGCCGGACGAAACCGACCTGACCGGGGACACGAACGGAAACGGGTACATCGATATCTACTGCAACAATTACAGCGCCAGCCTCTGGAACACCGAGGGCGTTATCGCCATCGATTCCGACGACGATCCTGCCAACGGCGGAATCATCGATTTCGTGTATTACTCCAACCGCGACGGGACGCCCAACGAAACGATCGCATCATATGTCGAGGCGGCCCGGGGGCAGGGCCAGTGGCAGGTCGTACCCGGCCAGGGCATCCAGGAGGGCGCCGTCTTCATCGGTGCTGAAGGCCTCATGACACACATGAGCGTTTCCCGTAACGTCGCGGCCGATACAAACGGGCCATCCGACTATACCGCAACAAATTTCCAAACGCCGGGCAAACCGAACATGACCCTGCCGCTTTTCATGGGCAAGCGTCTTTTCAAGCCGCTGCGGAAAAGGATAACCATCATACCGGGGCACCGGTTCTTCGGCAGCGGCGCAATTCCGGTATTTATCTTCATTCCCTGCTGCCTCAAGCTGCGTGTTTTTTCCATGACGGGGATCCTTATCCATGAGTCGCCCCTGTTTCTTTCCGTCAATCCCGGTCTCTTCAATCTCTACTGGAATCCGGCGCTCCAGCGCTCCCGCGCGGTTACGGGCCTGTACCTGTGCAAAATCGAAGCCGTGAACCCGTCGCTTCGCCTCTCCAATGAAGAGATGATCTACATCATATTGAGCAGATACCAATGATCAAGATAGCCATCATCCTGTGCCTCTCCCGAACCGTTATCACGGCCTTTGATTACCGGGTGACACCGCCGGCTTCGCTCTTTCCATTCCGCCAGTCCGTGAACGATGATTCATTCCCCGATGCGGTTTCAAATCCCGCGTATCTCCCGCGGATCCGGTATCCCTACCTGCATTGTTCCGGCAGCAGGCCGTACACCCTTGACCGGCTCTACGCCACAACCCTGCGTGCCGGTTACGCGGTCAGGGGATTCGCCTTCCAGGCCGCATGGAACAGGTTCGGGATCGATCAGTACCTTGAGAATGAGGCCGAGTTAAATCTCGCCTACATGCCGGTCAGGTATATTTCAGTGGGGGCCGGCGTTTCATACTACAACCTTTCCATCAGAACCGCGGAAACATCGCTGACCACGCACCAGGCCGACTGCAGGGCTTCGATCCTTATCTCCCCCTTCCGGTGGATCGAAGTGGCCTTCCAGCAGGAGAATATCGCCTCACTCTGCATCAAGAAAAGAAGGGACCTGATGTTCCCTGAATGGAGCGCCGGGGCCGCATTGAAGCCCTTCAGGGGATTCGCCCTGTTATACAATATAAATAAAACGGCCAATGGATATGTGAATACCGTGGCAGCGGCGGCGAATGTGCTGAAATATTTCTCCATCAGGGTCGGATACGCCCGGGAAGCCACCACCTTTTCCGGGGCTGTAACATTCATTTACAGATACGTTTCCGTGTCGTACGGATTCAAATACCACCCTCATCTCGGCTTCACCCACTCGGCGGGAGTGACCCTGTCAGTGTCCGAAATGAACATCGAATCCCTCAGCTACGGCAATGTTTTTTCCCGCGTTCATGACCGGCAGCGCATTGAGGCGATCAACATCAACAGCTGCTCCCTGGAGCAGCTCGCCGCCATACCGGGGCTCCAGCGGCACATCGCCGAGCGCATTATGAAATACCGTAAAACCATCGGCCCCCTGACGCGCAGCGGTCTCCTCCAGGTCGGCATGACCGAAGCGGAAATCGACAGCTTCTCCAGGCATGTAACCGGACTGGCATCTGAAGAAACCGGAAGGAAAACCGACGCGCGGACCAGGGAGCGCAACGAGAAGACACAAAAAGAGATATTCAAGAAGCTTGTCAGCCTGGGCATACCTGCGTCAACGGCGCTTGAGCTTGCCGACATGGCCATGAACGGACAGAAGAAAAGCTGGACCGGGCGGATAAATTCTCTCCTCGATTTTCCGCCGGATAAAAAAAGCCAGGCACTGGGAATATGCGCCGGATCCCGATAATCATCGCGTACCTTATTGCCTGCGCACCGGTCGCTGCCGGCGGAGAAGAAAAGCCCTTCACGCGGTTCATGATCAAAGCCGAATTCCGTCAGGATGCCCTTGATTATGATGATGTGGAAAAACGGTTTTTCCGCGAATCGGCCCGTTTAACCTTCGGCAGGAGCTCCGTCAGTTTTACCCATGTTAACGTGAACATGACAGCGGAAAACCGTTTCACCGGGAACATCTGCCTTCGCGGCATATCACCTTATTTTGAATGCATTGTCGGAACGTATTACGCGAATTTCGGCGGCGGGCTCCTCGTCGGCAGAAAGATGTCCCTCTCCCCGGACCTGTTTTCCCGTTCCCTTGCCGTTTCCCGGGGAAACTCCTTTGCTCCCTGCAGCAGCGGGAATCCCTATTTCAGCTTCCAGGGAATCACCGCAGGCGTCCTTTACTCATCGCAATGGGTCTCCCTGTCCCTCCATGGTTTTTATTCTTTCAGAAACCGCTTCGTGAGAAACGACCGCTATGTGCCCGGCATTACCGGGACGACCCTCAATTCCATACTCATCAGGACAAAAAAGGATTATCGTTATTCCGAGCCGGTGGAAATCAACGATTGCGGCTACAGCTTCATGATAACCGCTGCCGGCCACTGGACGCTGCAGTCGTATTTTATCCATACCTCGATCAGGCGCTCTAACAATCAGCCTCTCCTGTGGAACGTCGACTCTCATTTCGGACCGGCGGCGGAAAAAAAATTTTACGGCTATGGATTCTATTTCCAGTACCGGGATGATTATCTATTGATATTTATCGATATCGCATTCCCGCACAGGGTCTTCTCCTCTGTTTCCTGCGGAACAAGGACCGTGCGGGGCCGGGGCATCATGTACGGCATTGCGTTCCGCCATCAAGCCTGTTCAATCTCCTTTTCCGGGAAGCAGAGCGACAGGAATTTTTACACCCCCTACAGTTCCGGTAAAAGCAGTCCTGAAACAGTCTGGTCAACCGCCATTTCCGTCTATCCCGTCAAGCATCTCCAGATAGGAGGGGCATTTTTTTCCGAAAAAAACAGGATACCCTCGGGAAATGAGCAGTACCTGCGCCATGCCAGGAGGGAGCAGATTTTTCTGCGCTATGACGCCCATCTGAAAGCTTCATTCTCGGCACGACTCACTTTCGCCGAAGAAGGGAAG
>CAZZHU010000172.1:3044-8923 GCA_964654045.1 uncultured Leptospirales bacterium | reverse complement strand
GTTAAGTATCGTAAAATACGCTTAACTTGGTGTCCTCTTTTTCGGGGCAGGCCCACGTCGCGGCGATTGAGCGACCACACGGGGGGTTGATAGGGGGGCCTTCGTGCAAAGGCCCCCCTATCCCTTCCCCGCCCCGGTCCGGGGCAACAAGCCAATTCTAATTGACAACCCCGCACCGATATCAATAATGCTAACAAATATTACAGCGCATACCCGCATTTACAATGAGGGGGAGTATACCCCCTCCCGGAGGTAACGCAATGATAGAATTAAATAATGAACAACAGGTAAAACTGCTGAAGCTGGCGAGAAGCACCATAGCCGGAACCCTGGGGTTGTCTCCCGGTGAAAAGCCGGAATTCAAAGACGCAATCTTCAGGGAGCAATGCGGGGCCTTCGTGACCCTCCATATCCGCGGCCGCCTCAGGGGGTGCATCGGCTATATCAAAGGCGTGAAGAACATCCCGGAGACCATCACTGACATGGCAAAGGCTTCCGCCTTCAATGATCCGCGTTTCCCGCCGCTACGAAAAGATGAATTTGAGCTTATCGACATTGAAATTTCAGTGCTGTCGCCGATCGAGACAGTTGAAAACATATCTGATATAAAGGTGGGCAGGGACGGCCTGATCATATCCCGCGGCTTCAATTCAGGGCTCCTCCTGCCGCAGGTGCCTACCGAGCAGGGGTGGGACCTTGAAACATTCCTGATCAACACCTGCTACAAGGCGGGTCTTCCCGGCAGCGCGTGGCAGCAGAAAGGAACGAAAATCGAGAAGTTTTCCGCCCAGGTCTTCGGTGAGAAAGTGCTGGGTATCATAAAAGAAGAAAAACGGTAACAATCATCATGCTGGAAGATACTATAACTGTAATACCGGATAATTTCAACGGCCTCGAAGGCGACTCTATCCGTATTGACTTGAAGAAATTGAAAAATGATTTCGCCTACTGCGGCCTCTGGTATGGAAGGGACGGCAGCGTTGAAAGCGTTGTGACCACGACGCTCTATTATGCCGCCGGGGACAAGAGGCCCCGGGAAGCGAGCGAGGAGCTGAAAGAAAACAGCTTTCAGCAGGCCGGCCGTTTCAGGATCTCCGGTGATCATGATAGTGTCTGGATTGCCGCCCGGGTGTCAGATTCGGCTTTCTGCAGAATTCAACTGTCACCCTTCCGGAAGGAGACAGCCTATCTTAACTACAAGGTGATAAAAAACCGTGCGGGCGGCGTCGAGGTCCTGGGGAGCGGGATACTCCGGGGCGGAGAGGCTTATTTCGCGAAGATCGGCATCGAGGACAGGGCCGGCGTCATTGACTTCAAGGATGCCATATTTTACCTGGTCCTGATACCGGACCCGCCTCCCGAAGACTGGGAAGCCGCATCCTGCATCGGAATCCAGGGGCTCCCGGTGGTGGTGCCGCCATGCCGTTTCGCCGTGGACAGGAAATATTCAAGCTGGAAGGGGCAAAACCCTCTTGACGGGATCGGCGGATGACCCATCATGGGCGGGGACAGAGCGCTATAACGATTGCTTCGTCGCTCTCAATAGATTGAGGGTTCCTCGCAATGACATTGTGAACAATAGTATCGTTATTATACTTTTATCGGAGTGTTTGATGAAAAAAATTTTCATTATGATGATGGTGATGGTTGTGTTCCTCGCCGTTTCCTCCTGCAAAAAAGAGAAAAAATTCGTTGAGCCTGAATATATCTTTGCGAAATGGGCGAAGGCCATTGAAACCATGAATTACGCCGATTACGTCTCCTGCGAGGCATATCCGAAAAGCGAAGGCGTGTTCCGGGAGATGTTCCGCGACACCTATTACGCGGACCTGATGGTGACGGATGTCGAGAAGCTGGATGAGGATAATATCCGCAAGGACCACCGGGGGAAATCATACATTAAAAGAAACGTGCAGTTCGAGTGCTCCGAGGTCCGCAGGAGGGACCGGAAACCGGTGCGCCTGCTCCGGGGAGATGTCGATTTCATTTCATACGTCGGAGATGATCGGGCAAGGAAAGGCTGGTTCATGTGGAACCGGAAGATAATCAGGATTGAACGATAGGAAACGGGTCCGCTGGATGAACTTGTACGAATTATTCATAGGGTTCCGGTACCTGAAGTCTAAAAAGAGCCAGGGCATTGTATCGACCAACACGCTTCTTTCTATCCTGATCGTTTTCCTGGGCGTTTTCATTCTCATCGTGGTCCTCTCCGTCATGAACGGCTTCCAGGCGGCCATCAAGGACAAGATCCTTGATGTCGACTCCCATGTTACCGTGCAGAACATGTACGGGCCTGCCGAGGGGCAGGGGATCCGTAATTACGGGGAACTGGTCAAAAAGATCAGGACCGTGGAGGACGTGCGTTCCGCCGACCCGTACATCATGTCCCAGGGCCTCATACGGGTTGGTTCGACCATATCGCCGGTCATGGTCCGCGGCGTCGGCCGCAACGGCGTAATCCCGAACGACGTGGCAAAATTCATCATCAAGGATGAGGGAAATTTCAATAAGAAAGGCGGTTCGCGAATATCCGGGAAAACGGTAGCCGATTTTTTCAATTTCCGGTCGGCCTTCATCGGCCAGGAAATGGCGACGAACAACAACATCATTATAGGCGATTATATAGAGCTGATTGTGCCGAAGGGGACCCTTACCGCCCGGACCGGCCTGACCCCGGGCATGGAGCAGTTCAGGGTCATCGGCTTTTTCAAAACCGAGTATTACGACTTCGACACCAAGCTGGTCATTCTCTCCCTTCCCCAGGCGCAGCGGCTTTTCGAGATCGGGGACGCCGTCACCGGTATCGGCATCAAGATACATGACGTGTACCGGGCGGGCAGGGTATCCGAGCGGTTAAACGCCCTCCTCGGGTATGAGTACCTCACCATGACGGCCGAGGAAAAGAACCGCAACCTGTTTTACGCGCTCCAGCTTGAAAAGCTTATCATGATGATCATACTCTTCCTGGTCATCATCTCGGCCGGGTTCACCATCATGGGCACCCTGGTCATGGTGGTGATGGAAAAACGGAAGGCGGTGGGCATTTTGAAGTCCATGGGCGCCAAGCCGAATTCCATCATGGTAATTTTCATACTGGAAGGATTTTTCATCGGCATCATCGGATCGCTCCTCGGCGTCATCTGCGGCATCGCGGCCGCCCTCAACCTGGACGCGATAATCCGGTGGGTTGAAAACGCCATCAACGGCATCATGGGCGGGATCTACGCACTGTTCAATATGGGCATGTATACCAGGATAAACCTGGTGCCGAGCCACGTTTATTATATAGAAGGAATTCCCACGGAGGTGAACCCGGAGCTGGTTGTGTTTATCTCAATCATCGCGGTATTTCTCTGTACCGTGGCGGCCATATTCCCCGCCTGGAGCGCTTCCCGCCTCCAGCCGGTTGAGACAATACGGTACGAATAGGGTTGTTCCGGGGCGCGTCAACGGCGCCTGTCCGGGATTCATTACAGGAAACCTGCGCAAACGCGGGTCACAGGATCGAATAATGGAGAACAACGTCATAGTAAAAGCTGAAAACCTGGAAAAGATATACGGCTTCGGCAGGAGCGCCCTCATGGTCCTCAAGGGGGTGTCGCTGGAGATACGGAAGGGGGAGATCATATCGATAGTGGGCCCCTCGGGCGCCGGGAAATCCACCCTCCTCAATCTCATCGGGTGCCTTGACTATTTCCAGAACGGGACCATGGACGTGATGGGAAAGGACATTACCAATCTCTCCGTCGAGGACCTGTCCGGGTTCAGGAACAGGCACATCGGTTTCATATTCCAGTCCCACAACCTGCTGCCAGAGTTCAACGCCCTGGAAAATATCATGATCCCCCTCATGATCAGGAGGGTGAAAAGAGGAGAGGCGAAAGCGCAGGCCCTGTCTCTCCTCGATCGCTTCAAGCTCGCCGACCGGGCCCACCATAAACCGTCTGAACTTTCCGGAGGAGAATGTCAGCGTGTCGCCATAGCGCGAGCCATAGTCGGAAAACCCGACATTCTCCTGGCCGATGAGCCGACGGGAAACCTGGACCGCGCCAATTCCCGCATGCTGACGGACATGCTGCTTGACCTGGGAAGGGACGAAGGCACCACCATTGTCATCGTCACCCATGACAGGGACATCGCCGCCCGGACGGAAAAGACCATTACCCTGATAGACGGCAGGATAGAGGGCTGATTTTTTTATAGCTTTTTTTAAGGATGTCCAGTATATTGGGGACATCCGCGCAGGCGCGAAGAGAATCGCAGGAGTTTACCCGGGCCGGGACACATGTCAGAAACAATCAAAACAATAACGGATACAGGCCAGTTCGAGGAAATTTTCAAGAAATTTTTCACCGGAAAGGAAGTGTATATAAAGACCAAGAGCGGCGACCTGGCCGTCCAGTTTCTTGGCTACAGCAGCGGCAACGTGGCCTTCAGGATCCCCCGGGTCAAGAACGTTCCCGATACGATCGTCGTGCTCACCCGCCTTGGCGAAAAGACCATCTACGCGAGCCTGAAGAGCCTGGAGCATAACGAGGACACGTTTATTTTCCTCCCCATGAAGTTCCAGATAATTTCGGAAGCCAGGAGGGAGGAGCGCACCAGCATCGGCGCGCCCGATGGCAAGAATGTGCTTACCGCCACCAACCTCATATCGGAATTGATGATCCAGGGCTCCCTGGATTCCAATGATAAGAAGGTCGCTCTCATTAAAGATAAAATAGCCGCCGACCTGAAAGGCAGGTTCGCTAAGATCAGGGTTGTTTTTGTCAATGAAACCAGGATCGATGTCAGGATGAAGCACTTCATGCATTCATGGAATCCCATCTATATAAAGGACCTGGGAAAAGAACCATCCGAAGCGGATAAAAAGAATCTGCAGTTCTATGTAAACGAAATCTATGCGAAGGACTACAAGCTGTCCAGCCAGAAGGAATTCATATCGGAAGTGTCGGTTCCCTTCATATACAAGAACATTATACCGTACGGATATATCCAGGTGAACAATACCAGGCCGATGGATGAAAACCACCTCACGGTGATCAAGAGGCTCGCGGCGATGATCAATGACCACCTGGTAAAAGAAAATTTATTTGTACCGGCCCCGGACAAGTTCATCGTGACGGACGTTTCGAAGGGCGGCCTGGGTATCGTGTTCAAAGACAGGCGGCAGCTGCGTTTTTTCATGAAGGACGCCCAGGTGATCATTGATCTCAACCTGCCCGATGGGAACAAGGCTACCATGGGGGTCACCGTGCGGAACACGATCTTCAACGATGTCGGCACCATCAGGGTGGGGTTTGAAATCACGAGCATCGACGCCATCAGCGAAGTCAACTACGATGAGTACCTTGAAACCCTGAAGAAAGACCGGTAGGTCTTATTTTTTCTTCTCTTTCATGGAGTATTTAAGCTTCTTTTTTTCCAGTTTCAGCCGGGCTTTTTCCGCGGCCGCTGCTGATGCCGCCGAATAATAATCTTTTTCATGGATCACGGTATGCGCGCTTGTAATGGAAGCCTCCTTTGGGCCATCATCCGCCTCTTTCTTCCCTTTACGCATTGCTTTCGTTTTTTCAATCAGGTAGGTGGCGAATTTCTTTCCGAACTGGGCGATGAAGCCGGCAACCAGTATGGTTATGGCCCATTTCAGTATCGTTGATGCCGTGGCGGAATCTATAATGTTGCTGGTGTCGGTCATAGGTTTTTCTATCTATACAATAATATAAAATTGTCTATTTGTCCACAATCATTATTAAGCATACCATTCAAAAAGCATGTGATACAGCATTGTCAAGGCTCTTTTATAATAAGTAAATCCAACCCGCATGATAAATTAATTCTCATCTAAAGCCCCATTAATACCGATTATAAAACTG
>CAZZHU010000172.1:0-2989 GCA_964654045.1 uncultured Leptospirales bacterium | reverse complement strand
ATAACGTATATCCAATTATGTCTGATGCGGAGACATGCCATGGAAAAGCATATAACTGAAATGATAAGAATACTTAAAGAGGAATCGGGCCTGTTTGAAAGATTATGCTCTCTCGAAAAAGACAAGTCAGCGGCCATTGTTGATCACAACGGCTCGCTCCTTGAAAAAATATCCGGCGATGAGGAAGAGCTGCTTGCCAGGATATCCCTGCTGGAATCGATGCGTCTCAAACAGGTGAACGACTATATGAAGTCAAGGCACATCCGGAAAGACCATGTAACCCTGTCTGACGTGGCCGCGTCTATGGATAAGCCGGCATCGGAGGGGATGCTGATGCTGGGCAGGAGCCTGAAAGAGGTCATGATGCGGCTGGGCAGGCTGCAGGAGACCAACAGGGTACTGATCAATGACAACATGGAATATTACAATATTTTACTGACGGGACTGCGCAGGGACGGCTCCCTGGACTCCGGATACGGCCGTGACGGCAGGGAAGAGGAAAAGCTCAGAAATTCCATCCTTTTTAATCAAACAGCGTAAGGGGAACGGCTATGCATTCAACATTCATGGGGCTTGAAATCGGGAAAAAGGGGCTGATGACACACCAGCAGGCCCTTCATACGACCGGCCACAATATATCCAACGCGGAAAACAAGGAATATTCCCGGCAGAGGGTGGTCATCACAGCCGCAGACCCGCTGTACGTGCCCGCCCTTAACAGGTCGAACGCGCCCGGCAACATAGGCCAGGGCTCGGTGGTCTCGTCGGTCGAACGCATCAGGGACAGTTTTATCGACGACCGGATCATGGTGGAGAAGAACAACGCCGCCTACTGGAAGGTCCGCAGCGAATTTGTGTACCAGATAGAAACGATATACAACGAGCCGTCCGACGAATCAATACGGAACCGGCTTGATGAATTATGGAAGTCATGGGAAGAACTGTCCAAGTATCCGGAGGAGCGTTCCACCCGCGAGGTCGTGAAGGAAAAGGCGGTCAATCTCGCCCATGAAGTGAATTACACGTACAACCAGCTCTATGAACTGCGGATGAACGCGAACCGGCAGATCGAGGCCCGGGTCAACCAGGTCAACATGTACGGCAAGGACATCCGCGACCTCAATGAGCGGATACTCAAGGCGGAGGCCCTGGGGGATAATCCGAACGACCTCAAGGACCGGCGCGACGCCCTCATCGAGAAAATGTCAGAGCTGGTGAACATCAGCGTGGGCAGGAGCGACAAGGACGAGACCATCGTGTATATCAGCGGCGAGAACCTTGTACAGGGCGAGGTGTTCCATCCCCTTGCCGTCGAAATGGACCAGACCAACGACGGCCTCTTCAAAGTGATCTGGAAGGACACCGGCAGGGATGTCGACATCCGCCACGGCGAGATCGCCAGCCTGATCGATATCAGGGACAAGGTAATCAGGCAGAACATCAATGACATCAATGCCTTCGCGGCAAACCTGGTCGATCTGACCAACGAAGTGCACCGCGACGGCTTCAGCAGGCGCAACGAGACCAACATCGATTTTTTCCGGCACCTGGTCATCAGCGACAACGTGGACGGAAATTTTGACCTGACCAATGACGGCATCAACGACGTGAGCGCGATATTCAAGGTCTCCGGGAACAACAGGATAGACGCTTCTGCGGCCATCGGCGTAAACGGCACCCTTACCTTCGTGGCGAACACCGAGCTTGAATCGAATGTCCAGATCGACTACAACATGTCGGACACGGCGCTTACCATTATAAAGAAAATAAACGACGCCCAGATGGGCATCGTGGCGTACATGAACCACAACGGCCAGCTGGCTTTAAAGGCGACCACGGCCCAGGACATGGACAGGAAGAATTTCATGATACGGCACCTCGAGGATTCCGGGCAGTTCCTGGTGGGGCTCACCGGAATACTGAAGCAGTCCGGACCCGAGGGGTCCTTCGATTACCGGCGGATCAACGATATCATCAAGTTTCTCCCGGGCAGGGAGCACATCACGATCACGCCGAAGTTCAACCCGGCGGCGCACATGGCCGTATCGGACACAATACTGGCAAACGTAGACCGGATCAGCGCGGCCCGCGGCAAGGATGTCGGCGGGACGGGCGATGTAAATACGTCGAATGGAATCGGCGATGGCAGCAACGCGCTCCGGATAGCACATATCAGGCACAAGAACGCCATGGTGGACACCAATACCACGTTCAATGACTTCTACACGGCGGTCATTTCCCGGACGGGGACGCAGGGCGAGGAGGCGAAGGACCGGGTCAAGAACCAGGAAACCCTTCTCAAGAACCTCACCAATCTCCGCGAATCCATATCGGGAGTGAACCTTGACGAGGAGATGGCGAACATGGTGGCGTTCCAGCACGGGTACAATGCCGCGGCGCGCGTTATCACCACAATGGACCATATGCTGGATACCATAATAAACAGGATGGGGGTATAACGCATGAACCGCATAACCAACCAGATGATCAACAACACCATGAACTATAACCTGCAGCGGCACCAGTCGGAAATGGACCGCATACAGAACTCGCTGGCGACGGGGAAGAACGTGAATGTCCCCCGGGACAACCCGATAGCCAGCACGAACCAGATGCTCTACCATTCCCGGCTGACAGAGATCGACCAGTTCATAAGCAATCTCAACGAGAGCAAGTCCAGGCTCGACGAGGTTGACACCGCGCTCCAGTCGACCCTGCGCATCTTCCAGCGCATACGTGTCCTTACCGTACAGGGGGCCCACGGTATCTACACCTCCTTTGAGCTGAAGGAGGCAGTGGCCACCGAGATCAACCAGCTCCTCGATGAGCTCGTGGCGATCGCCAACACCAAGGGGGCCACCGGCAGGTCGGTATTCGGGGGGCACCAGACCGGGACCGAGGACCAGCCGAATCCTTTCGTGCCGATATACCAGACGCTGACGGCCGGCAACCAGGGCGACGCGATGATCGGCGTCGAATACCGGGGCAA
>CAZZHU010000171.1:0-9102 GCA_964654045.1 uncultured Leptospirales bacterium | reverse complement strand
TAGATCAGCCCCATCTGCACGGCCGCCAGGGGGTTCTCCAGCTCGCGGTCGCCGCTGTAGCGCTTGTCGCCCAGCCAGGCATCTTCCGTCCCCCAGTAGACGTCTTCTTCCGGCTCCCATATATCCTCCCGTCCACCGGCGAAGCCGAAGGTCTTGAAGCCCATCGACTCCAGGGCGACGTTGCCGGCCAGGATCATGAGGTCGGCCCAGGAGATCTTCTTCCCGTATTTTTTCTTTACGGGCCAGAGGAGGCGCCGCGCCTTGTCCAGGTTGACGTTGTCAGGCCAACTGTTGAGCGGGGCGAAACGCTGGTTGCCGGTGCCGCCGCCGCCGCGGCCGTCGGAGGTACGGTACGTGCCGGCGCTGTGCCAGGCCATGCGGATCATGAGGCCGCCGTAGTGGCCCCAGTCCGCGGGCCACCACTCCTGCGAGTCGGTCATGAGGGCGACCAGGTCCTTCTTCAGGGCTTTCAGGTCCAGCTTCTTGAATTCCTCCGCGTAGTTGAAGCCGGGGTCCATCGGATCAGACTTCGAGGAATGCTGGCGCAATATTTCCAGCTTCAGCTGGTTGGGCCACCAGTCGCGGTTCGATGTGCCGCGGCCGGACGGTTTTTTATTCATATCACTCATAATGATCCTCCTTATTTGTCATTCTTTTACCTGTGTCGTTAAAAAAACCTGGAGCGACATCTGCTCTATCTGGCTCTGCAGCTCCTCGATGCCGTCCATGTGGGCGTCTTCATCGTTCAATATCTGCTGAAGAAAATCGCGGGTCGCGAAATCCTTCACCTCGCCGGCGAGGATGATGGCATCATTGTAGGCCTTGATGGCCCCCTCCTCCGCGGCATGGTCGTTGGCCAGCTGCTTGTCCACCTTGTCCCCGATCATGATCTTGTTCAGCGAACTGACCGTCGGGGTACCTTCCAGGAACAGGATGCGGCCGATGAGCTTTTCCGCGTGCTTCATCTCGTCTATGGCGCGCTTCTCGAAGTGCTTGTGGAGCTTCTCGTATCCCCAGTCATCGCACATCTCCGAATGCACCATGTACTGATTTATCGCCGTCAGCTCGTCAGCCAGCAGTGCATTGAGCGTGCCGATAAGTTTCTCATTTCCTTTCATTTACAACCTCCCATTTTTTTTGTAGTTTTAAGATAGCAATCCCTGAACCATGACCGTTATTGACGCCATGACATTCTTTTCTTTAAAATTGTATTACTTCTTCAGTTTACGGCACTTGTCGCAAATCCCGTAAAACAGTATGGTATGGCCCGATATGTGATTCTTTGTCATTGCCCGGGCCTTTTTGTTTATCAGATCCTGGCTAACCATGGGGAAATCAACGACGGTTTTGCAGGTATCGCAGATAAAATGATAATGCGATCCCGGTATGGCGTCGTAATGCTCCATGCCGTCGCCGAACTCCCTCCGGGTTACACGTCCCTCTTCAACCAGTATGTTTATATTGCGGTACACGTTGCCAAGGCTGATGGACGGCATTTCCTTTTTCAGGGCTTCGTAAACATTGTGCGCGGTCGGATGATCCATACGTGACCGTATGAACTCATAAATTGTTTCGCGCTGCCTGCTGTTGCGACGGACTGGTTTCATATTAATAATGATTCTTAATATTAATAAATTAAAAATGAAACGTCAAGTGAATACTAAAAAAAATACCCTGCAGAATATTTTTATTTGGAATTAATGGGCGGCATTACAATCAACTCAATTGAAATTTCAGTGCCTATAAAAAATGATATATGAATACATGAATAAACCCGGGCATCAATTCACCCGGCGAAGACATCCTGTTTACAATTGGCAGGCGGATCCAATACAGATCTCTGCAAAAATTCCTTTACAAGCATGCCGGGTGGGGAATTTATGATATGCATGACGACACGGGCGGCAGGATGAAAAGAGAAGATAAAAGCAGATTATTGAGAAAGCGGATTATCGATGTTTCAAGGAAGCTATTCATCAGGCAGGGTTATTCGCATACGACAATCAGGCAGATACTCAATGAAACCGGCATAACAACCGGAAGCCTTTACAACTTCTATAACAATAAAGAAAGCATTCTCAAGCAGATTGCCGCCGATTACCTGGAAGACACCGATACCATCGCAAAATCATATTTAAAGAGCTATGATCCCATCGTTCATTACACGCTGATAATCTTCAATCAGCTGAGAGCGATTGACAGCAACTCCCACCTCGCCGACATATGGAACAACGCCTACAGCCTGTGGAGCATTACCGAGATGATCTGCATCAACAGCGCCAGGCGCAACAAGGCGCTCTTCGGGAAATACAACGGCGACATGAGCGATGACGACTGGTACGCCCGGTCTCTGGCAATCAACAGCCTGCTCCACTATATAACCCTTGAAAAAATAAACAGAGGGGAAATACCCCTCGGGGACCGTCTGCGCCTCGTTATGCACATCGCCATGTCGCTTTTCAACCTTCCGCCCGGGAAAATTGAGCTATCGATCATAAAAGCGGAACAGATCATGAGCAGGAATACCGTGCAATTATACGGCTTTAAAATTTAAACCCCCGCCCGGATCCCATGCATTACGACAGCAGCGGCGACATGTAACTGAACACCTCAACGTTCGACACGCTCCTGGCCCCTTCCATGTCCGCTATCTCCGCGAATCGCTCCCGGATCTCCTCCGCGGGGATGTCCCGCCGCGCGTCACCGATGCAGACGCCTTTGCCGCACACGACCGCCGCCCTGCCGAACCACCCGGCGCCCATGCAAAAAATGGACCCGTTTTCAGTGCACCCTTCATGGCAGAGAAAAATGACAATGGGAACATTGAACCTGGGATGCAGCCGCTCAGCCACGTTCGGGGGGAAGATGTCCGCCGTCATGCGCGAAGCGGCCGTCGGGGCCACGGCATTAATGTGGATATCGTATTTCCTGTTCTCGACATTCAGGACATTCATCAATCCCACCAGGCCGAGCTTGGCCGCGCCGTAATTGCCCTGGCCGAAGTTTCCGAAAAGGCCTGACGTGGAGGTGGTCATGATCACCCGGCCGTAATTCTGCGAGCGCATGATCTCGAGGGCCGGCCTGGTCACGCAAAAGGCCCCGCGCAGGTGAACGCTGATGACGGCGTCCCATTCCTCAACGGTCATTTTCACAAACTGCCTGTCCCTGATTATGCCGGCGTTGTTCACCAGGACATCCACCCTGCCGAAGGAGTCCATGGCGGTCGCGACGATGCCGCGGCCGCCCTCCTCGGTGGCGACATTGTCGTAATTCGCCACCGCGGTTCCGCCCGCGGCGCGGATTTCCTCCACCACGCCGTCAGCCGCGCTCCTGTTTTGGCCTGAGCCGTCCCGGCCCCCGCCAAGATCGTTTACAACGACACCCGCCCCCCTGCGGGCGAATTCCAGCGCGTATTCCCGCCCGATTCCGGCGCCGGCGCCGGTTACTATCACCGTTCTTCCGTCAAAAAGCATGTCCATGGCATTCTCCATTTTTTCATATGGTCATGACCTGGCCGGTAAAGGCGAAGGGTCCTCTTAAAATTTAAATGTGCCGCCCATTATATCCCTGTAAAGTTCATCGGTGACAGGGGCATAGGTCTCAGCCCCCGGCAGGAGGACATACAGGTCGCCCCGCACCCTGCCCGGATCGAAGTTATCAGTTTTCAAGACGCTCTTCTTGATTTTATGCGTGGGGGTCCACTCGAAGTCATTCACGAAACGGATGAACAGGGGGACCGCGAATTTCGGCAGGACCGACTTCAGGTGCGCCGCCAGCACGGAGAGATCAAGGTCCTTCCCCTCCTCCCTGATCACGGCGGCCATACCCGCCTTGCCGTCCCCCGCGGGCATCGCGACGCCGTATACCGCCGAGGACTTCACTCCCGGGAAGGAATCCAGCGCTTTTTCCACTTCCATGGTCGCCACGTTTTCCCCCTTCCAGCGGAAGGTGTCGCCGAGGCGGTCGACGAACTGGGCCTGTCCGTAGCCCATGTTCCTGAGCATATCGCCGCTGTTGAACCACATGTCGCCTTTCCTGAAGGCGTCCCGTATAATTTTTTCCTCGGTTTTCTTCCTGTCGCTGTACCCGGCGAAGGGTGTCTTTTCCGTTATCTCCATCATGCAGAGGCCGGGCTCGCCCTTCTTCACCCTGACGGCCATGCCTTTTTCGTCACGGAAAACGCAGTCGTTCTCGACATCGTATTTAACGATGGCGTAAGGCGTAAGGCTCATGCCGACGGAACATTCAAAATTCATGACATTGGTCAGGACGCCGACCCCCTCGGCGGCCCCGTAAAATTCGTAGATTTTTTTCAGGCCGTAGCGCTTCTTGAAGCTCTTCCAGATATCGGGCCGGAGTCCGTTCCCGTACACGTACTTCAATGTCGTCCTGTCCTGGCCCGGCACGTCCGGCTGGGCCATCAGGTACCGGCACACCTCCCCGATATAGACAAAATGCGTGGCGCCGAATTTCTTCACGTCATCGAGAAAATTGCTGGCGCTGAATTTCCTGCGGATGGCCACGGCTGCGCCGCTGTACAGCGCCGGCGGCCAGCCCACGGTCAGGGCGTTCGTGTGGAAAAACGGCAGGGGGACATAGATGGTGTGCCTGGGCCGTATTCCCGTAACGACCCTTCCCCACCAGAACATCGCCGAAAGCGCGCGCTTGTTGATGATGACGGCCGCCTTGGGGAGGCCGCCCGTCGTGCCCGATGTATACACATACGCGAGACGGTCCTTGACGGACAATTCCCGTGTCTCGGGAAGATTGCCGGAGGGCATTTTCAGCAGAAGATCGGTGATATCGTTTTTCTCCTGCAGTTTGTTGCGCAGCGGGTCCTTTACGTAACCGAGATATGATCCCCCGGTATCGACCGAGGACTCCACCTCCCTGAAAAAATCATGGCACTCCTCGCCGATGACGATGACCCTGCCTTTGTTCAGGTTGAAGCTGTGAACCAGTGAATCGCCCCTCTGGTTTATATTGATCATGGAGCATGTCGCGCCGATCTTGGCACAGCCGCAGTACAGCACCAGCAGCGCGGGCCGGGTATCGATGCACACGGTGACGGTGTCGCCCTTGCCGACATTTTTCGACTTGAGAAAGTGAGCGAACCGGTTCGCCTGTTCGTTCAATTCCCGGTATGTCAGCACTCCTTCCAGCGATTTTATCGCCATCCGATCCGGGTACTGTGCCGCTATTTTCTCCAGCATCAGACCCCACGACATGTTCCGTTTTCCGCTTATCATGCCGAGACCCTTGACAGCGTGATAAGCAATGTAAGGGATGCGCAGCATGAAAGGCAGAAATTTGACGATAAACTCAAAAAGCGATATTTTCTGACGGTATTGGCTGGCGGTTTTTTCATTCATGGCGGCCCTCTCTTTCATCAAATCTATTGTATTCCGATATCGTGGTTGGCCGGGGAAACAGCGCCACCACGGAACACTTTCTAATCTTAGAAGCAGCGTACAAGATGTCAACTATTTTTAGAACATGTTCTATTTAAAGTGGCGCGGAACACGGGCATCCCCGGGTATGCTTGAACATGCTCAGAATATAATACCAGTTTTGCGCCGTGTCCACAACCGGCAGGTTTTATGCATGGATTTTATGCCGAACACCGGGAAGAATGCGGGTGGCATGCAGCATACTTTTTTATTTTCGGTACATCAAGCAGCAAACATCGAGAGCATTACATCCAGCATCCGCACCGCGTACGCCCATTCGTTGTCGAACCATGCAAAGAGCTTTACCATTTTTCCGCCTGTCACCTGGGTCCTGGAGCTGTCAATAACGCATGACCGCGGGTCATGGTTGAAATCAATCGACACCAGCGGTTCGTGCTCAATGCCCATAATGCCGTTTAGATCGGAGTTAGAAGCTTTTTGGATAGCTTCATTTACGTTTTCTTCATTTGTACCGGTTGACACGAAAAGGGTAAAATCCATTGCTGAAACGTTGGGAGTCGGAACCCGCACAGCCGAAGCGGCTATCCGGTCCTTCATCTGCGGCATTACCCGGGTGATGCCCAGGGCGAGCCTTGTATCGACCGGTACTATGGAATGGACGCCGCCCCTGGTCTTTCGGGGGTCGGCGTTATGGTACGAGTCGGAAAGCGGCTGATCATTCAAAAGAGAATGTATGACGGCCACGCTCCCCTTCTCGATCCCATACAACCTGTCGATCACGCCGAGCACCGGCACCGCGCAATTCGATGTGCAGGAAGCGTTCGAAACGATGCGGTGCCTCCCGGTCAGGGAGTGGTGGTTGTACCCGTATACCGCCGTGAGGTCCACATCGGAAGGCCCGGGATAGGAAAGAAGGACCTTTCCGGCACCGGCATCCATATGGCGTTCCGCATCAATCCGGTTGTGCACAAGTCCCGTGCATTCGAGCACAATATCGACTCCGATCGATCCCCACGGGAGGCTGCTGCTGTCGGGCTGGGTGACAAGCGCGATGCTGTCATTACCGATTATCATGTTCCCGCCGCTTCGCTCAACAGGAAGGGGAAACCTGCCATGATTTGAATCATGCCTCGTCAGGCGGATACGCGAATCATGATCGGCAATATCATTCACGGCAACCACGGCTGCCCTGTCCCTGTATCCCAGTTCATACAGCGCCCTCAGCACGCATCTGCCTATCCTTCCATAACCATTAATTGCTATCCGTATCATCAGCGTATCTCCGGTATACCAGCTCGAGAGTATCAATTACAATTTCCATATCCACAATTGCAAGCGGTTATTTTAATAGTCACCGTAACGCCGGGCTGTTCTTCATAATGTTCCCTTATCGATGCATGAAATTTTGCAGCCGGTTTGATACCGATGCCAGCATTTAACAGCGGGGCTGTATTTTTTGATCCCTCCCCCGCCGGAAAGGCCGGACGGGAGAGGGGGCTACGGCACGTGATTGTCCGCTAATTAGATGCCGCGGTCCTGACCCGTGACTTTAAATGCTCCGGCATCACATCGCGCCTGAAAACGTCTTCGAGGGTTTCCATTTTGCGAATCAGGTGCGCCGAATCGCCCTTGACCAGATACGTCGCGGGCCTCGGTATTGCGTTGAAATTACTCATGGACACTTCCTGGTAGGCGCCCACGTCAAGCAGCGCGAAAACATCGCCCACCCTGAGATTTTTCGGGACGCGGACAAAGGGGAGCAGGCGGTCTCCGTAACAGCTCCTGCCGACGATATCGGCCTTTTCGGTCCTTTTCTCATCCGCCCTGTTGGCGATGACGTAGTCATGGAGATGATGCTCGTAAATCCCCCCCGTGAACCAGAATTGCGTGGTGTCCAGGATATATTTGTTCCATTTAAGGGGCCGGTCCATCGGCTTGGCGTTTTTTACCGTGGTCAGGTGTATCGCGGTATCGCCATGGAGGGAGCGGCCCGGCTCCATCTGCAGCATGAGCCCCTTTGTGGATATGCCGTTCTTCGGAAGGTATTTCTTAAGGGCCGAGGTGCAGGCCAGGGCATAGTCCTCTATCGTGGGTGCGAGCTTTTTATTGGGAACGAATTCCATCATCAAATCTACAATAAATCTGATCACCGCGTATCGAATCCTGGAGCCGAAGGCTTTCAGCAAGATTGAAAGTCCGTGAAGCGCCAGCAGTTGATAGGGTTCGGAATAATGGGTTTCCGCGTTAAAGGGATCCCTGCGGCCGGCAAAACCGCCACCGATGCTGATCTCGCGGGGCTGGTAGCCGCCCAGGGCCTTGCAGACATACCCGATCTCTTTTGCAAAAGACTTCATTTGCTCGGTCCAGTATTTTGTCGATGGATGATGTCTGCCATGGTGTTCATGGAACCCCACGAGCTCGACATTCTTCATCTTCATTATTCTTTTTCCGATCTCGATGGCCTGCGTGTACATCATGCCCCCCTTGTAGGACATTGCCGCTATGTCGGTGGCGACAGGCCCGGTGGGATTGAAGTGGGAAAACTTGCGGAACCCGGAGAGGGTCGGCCTGATGCGCAGTCTCACCATGGCGGTTTTGTTCAGCCTGTCGGCGATTCTTTCGACAACATCGATCTCCTCGATTCCGTCGAGGGTGATTCGTACGCCCTTTTTAATCGCATTCTCTATATGACCATCATCCTTGGGTACGCCGTTGACGGAGATATACTGCGGATCGAATCCTGAATCAAGAGCCACGGCCAGCTCTCCGGGTGAATACGTATCGCACCCGCAGCCTTCCTCCGCGATAATCTTCTGTATTGCATGGGACCAGCTGGCCTTTGCGGCCGGCATCACCTTTACGGGTCCATCGGTCCACCCTTCCTCAAAGCTTTGCTTGTACCTCCTGATGTTGCGTCTGAGCTGGTCTTCGGATACAACCCAGATCGGCGAACCGTACTCCTTGATTAGTTTTACGGTATCACATTCTTCAATAAATAGATGCCCGTTTCTGATTGAAATGCAATCATCGATACTCTTTATTCCTGATGGCATAGAGCGCCTCCTGTAAAAATTTTAATATCTAAATATATTTTAATAGCAGAAAACGAATATTCGCTCTCTGTTAAGAAAAAAAATTATTTAAGAATCATTCGTATTGCATCCAAAACAATCGCAATACGCTGGTCACTGGAAAGCGGATCCCCGAAATTCTTAAAGAACCTGTCAAAACGGATCAGATGGTGCTTACTCACCAGGGTGTATGCATACAGGGTCACATAAGTGTCGATAAAATACGCCGCGTGATCAGTGTTGATATCGCTTCGAAGCTGGCCGGATTTCTTAAAGCGCTCAACCAGGTTAAAATAAAATTCCCGGCCTATATTTTCAAAGCTTTCAGTTATCGATTCCGCGAAACCATTGAGAGAATAGGAACTGATCTCGAGGTATAAAATAAAATACTGTCTATACTGTTGAAACTGCCGGGTAAATATCATCGCTTTCAAAATATTTTCTATTGTTGCCAGCATCGAGTCCCGGTTAATCTGAATTTTTCCATAAAATTCGTTAGTAAGAAGATCACCCATACGTTTTAGTATTGCTATGAATACCGCTTCTTTATTATCGAAGTATTTATACAAGGCTCCCACAGATATACCCGCTTGTGAGCAGATTTCGGGGATATTGGCGCC
>CAZZHU010000170.1:2604-9156 GCA_964654045.1 uncultured Leptospirales bacterium | reverse complement strand
CCTCGTGGGAACCCGCAAGGATCCTGCCGTGCTCCCGCATCTGTTCGGCGCTGAACAACACCGACCGAAGCGGCTGCTCCACGCCATCATATCTTTGCATCCGTCCGCCGCGAAGGTGTGAAATTTTATCGGCCAGGGACCAGCGATTCATTATACCGCTCATTTTTTTAATGTGGGTTTTCCTTCTTTAATATTACGATCTTATAAACCATTGACGCCGGAATGGTATATATGACAGACAATGTTTTTGCAGTATCACAATAGAATTTCAACTAATCGTCTGAGAAAGAGAATTGATGAGAGGATCGTTGTCCGAATCTAATTATACGGGATACGCATGGTTTCACGAGGGTGTGCCACATACTCCCCGGCGGCATCCCGCTCCTGTTGCAATCTCCGTGATCCCATACCGTTACATGTAATAGCGCCTGTAATAACCTGACATTCACGTGCCGATTGCTTACTATAAAGTAAATCAAAATTATTAAGCATGTCAACAAATTTATATATCGGAGCATTTGTGCCCGACCCGGGCCCTGGTATTGTTTGAGACACCGTTTCCGGGAAGAATAATAGTATTTTTGGCAGGAGTAACATCAATGAAGATGACCATCCCACAGTGGCCGGACAAATCCCTATGGGAGTTGATTTGCCAGAAGGCTTCATAACGTGAGAGCCCTTACTATGACAGATTATACTGAGTTATCAAAATTATACTTTACAAGAACGTTTAAAAGTTGTATTCTTTATCGTTCTTTATTATGCTCTCAGGTCCATTTTATCTAAAGAGCAGTTTCCATCACGTATAATAAACAACCTCAGAGGAGATGCCATGGGCGACAAGAGTCCAAAGTCCAAAGAGAAAGCTCAAAAGCAAAAAGATAGCGACAAGGCCATAGCGATACAAAAAGCCAAGTCAGAACAAGATGCCAAAAGGGTTAAGACTAAAAAATAAGTCGGGCAACCAGGGATATAAGGGACCAGAAAATTTAAGGCATCCTTGCAGGATTTTTTTTCCGGTACACGTGTCTTTCTAGAGACCGGATCACGACATTCATTAAAGAAGTGTCCAATAGTTCAAATCCCCTCGTCACCTGCAGATATCAGGAGGCTGTCCCAAAAGGACAGCCTCCTGTCATTTTCAGGCTGATTGTTGAACAGGGCCATGATTTCAGGAGGGATTAGATGGAGCTTCTGATTTCTCTGACGGCAGAGCAGTTGTAAAAAAAGACAATCATCAATTCGTTATCAATAAGTCAACGGAACCGGTTCCATCTCCCGCACTGTCATGCTGATTAACGCTTCTTCTTAATTTCCAGGGCTTTAGAGTGATTGAATGCCATGGTATAGGCGGTTTTATTCTCAAACTGTTTTTCATTATTAAACATCTGTTTCAGGCCATGCGAGAGCTCCTTGTAGATATCCCCGGAGATGCTCAGGCCGTTCGGGCAGGTGCCCTGTTTCTCAAGATGCGAGGCATAGTTGATGACATCTGAAATGATGCGCCCGGTATCGTTAAAATACTTGATGGTATTGGCATCCATACCGATCCTGATTTCGATATTATCCTCAATCGGCTTGTCGGGCATTGAATTGAATATCGGCAGGGTAAAAAGCACCTCCAGGCAGCATGCCACCGCGTTATTAATCCCGTCATCCTTCCGAAACGCGATAATGCCCCCGTCGCCGGCCCAGAACCATACCCGGCCATTATACTGATATATAGTTTTATTCAGGAATTCACTGAACTTATAATACACCTTTTCCATCACTGAGGGCGTATGTTTCTGCACAAGATCTGAATTGCCGCATATGTCGATCGACGCGATGATAATCTGGTATTCCTTGCCTTCACGGAGCACCCCCCAGCTCGGCATTATGTCTTTGTCCTGGTGGGATGAAACCAGTTGTCGTTTCATGAAGTCAAAATAAACACCCGTCCTGGACAGGCGATAGAGAAGATTTTCAAGTCCGATAAGCTTGACGATATTACCGTTGAGCAGCGTGCCGTCCAGTTCTATGACAAATGAAAGAAACTCCTTTATTTTTCCCCTGGCCTGGCATTCAGAAACAAGTATGGTTGCCGCCTTTTGAGGCGCAATCGTAATATGTTTCGGTACGCTGCCAAACAGGTGAGCGCTGTATCCTTTGAAAAAATAGGAGCCAATGGTCTCCAGATCACGGAAGAGCAGGCTTTTGGCCAGCATCTCATTCAAGTCTTTGATGAGTGTTAGATCAAGCATGGTAGTCTCGCATAATCCCGGTATTCTGTATTTTGTATTCGGAGTCTATACCAGAATATCTTTGCAATCAAGAAAAAAAGAGCCAAAAGAGAAAAAAATTTGGGTTTTAGGATCACTGCCCGGCAACGAAAGTATTGTCATGCGTAAAAACGCCGGAAAACAGGAAGCTATAGGCGAACTGCCAGATCGTCCTGGACGTACGAAAAGAATCAGGGATATCGGTAAATACCACGCGCAGGCTCTTAACCGCGAATCGATTGAAAACAGCGGCATTGAAAAAGGGTTGCCGCCCCCCGTCAGGGGGGCGGCTGCAGGCGGACCACTACCCGGCGCCGGGCCGCTCCTCCGGGCATATCAACAAAAAAATGAAGCGCTCAGCGCGATGAGCACCTGGCCCGCATAATAAAAGGCCAGGTTGATCCTGCCGTATCGCCATTGATGGCGGAACCGGTGCAGGGCCAGGATGACGTCCGAAACGTAAAACAGCAGCGCCCCCCCCGTTATGAGCAGGGCCTGTGCCGTGTTAAAGTAGGATCCCGAGAAGGCGGATATCGCCCTGTTTACCATAAGGCTGATAATGACGACGTACAGGAGGACCGGGACCTTCATGTCGCCCAGGCCCGGCAGAAGGTACAGGAATACGCAGACCGCGGCCGCGGCAAGGAACAGGGCGCTTATCCAGTCCGACGGCTGGAATCCGCTGAACAGGGTGAACACCACGATATAGGCGACATGGCCCAGCAGGAAAAGCACCAGGCCGATCCGGAAGGCCTTCTTCGAGGCATTCATGAACATCAGCGCCATGTCACCGCCGAAGCAAAGGAGCATGCCGGCCAGCAGGGCCAGCGTATATTCCGTCCTGTAGCACCCTTCCCTGAGGAACGATATCAGGAGGACCGCGGTCATCAGTGTGGACGAAACCGGCTTGAACATGTATATGCCCTTCTGGTCGCCTGAGAACTCCGCGCGATGCAGCAGGATTAGAACCACAGTCATAACCACAAGCACCGGAATGAACAGCATCATAGGAAACCTCCATGGATTAAATTGCACCGGGGAACGACCAGGGGACCTTCACGAAGGACCGCGATCGTTGCACCCGGCTTATTTTTCAATATAGATGAGAGCGTGTCTCCCGGATCATGGCACGGAACGCAATGGGCCCGCCGCACCGTCTCATCCGGCAGGCCGCTGTGCAGGTAAACGTCGGCGCGCAGCAGCGCAGCCGCCAGTTTCTGGACCTGCCACTGGTCCATCCGGGAAAAATTCGGGTCCTGGATCAGTTCCAGCAGCTCCCGCGGCGAGGGCCCCATCCCCAGTATCTCGAAGAAATCGCCATGGTCGGGAATACCGTCGGCGCAGCGGGACACGCAGATAACGGAACCCTTCTCTTTCACGATGGATGCCGCTGCGCTGATACCCTTTACCGTCTGGTACAGGTTCTGGTCCAGCGGATAGCCGCTGTTGGACGTTATAACGATGTCGAAGGGCTCCCTGCATTCGAACAGCGAAAGAGGCCCGACAGCGCCGGTCCCCGCCCGGTGTGCCATGATGACGTCCCCGCTGTAGAACCCCGTTATCTCATGGCGCCTGTTGAGCGTGACGTTGACGGAAAAATCCGGCTTTGCCAGGAGCGCGGATTCCTTCGCCATCTCGTAGACAGGATTCCCGTCCAGGACCCCCCAGACGGCACGGGGGTGGCCGATCATGGCTGCGCTATGAAACCGCATGATGGTCCCGATCCCCGCGATGCCGGGCATCACCGCCTTGGGCCCTCCGCTGAACCCGGCGAAAAAATGAGGCTCGATGAAACCGATCGTCACGCGGGCATCAGCTTCAGCGTAGGCCCTGTTGAGCAGCACCTCGGCGCCGTTCCCGAGTACGCCGGCGGAGACGAGCCCCGCCGGAGCGAAGGCGTCATGATTGAGGCAGTTGACGGCGCGATATATCTCATCGCCCAGCAGAGCCGCCATTTCGGCGGAGGTGCAGGCCCTGTGGGTGCCGCATCCTATCAGAACCGTTATATTGCCGCGGGGAACATGATCGAGATCTTCGAGGATCCAGGGCAGTATCCTCCGGCTCGGGAGCGGCCTGGTGATGTCGCTGATAACGATAACGACACGGTCATTCCGGGACACGGTTTCCCGCAGCGGCGGAGTTCCAAGCGGCTCCCGGAATGAGCGCAGGGCGGCGGCCCTTTCATCCGCAAGACCCTCCACGTGGACCGGTTCGATGACGACGGATCCGTCGGGCAATTCGATATCGATTGAGGCGGTGCCATAGGGCAGGGCGACATTCATAGTGCTTTACGCATTACATCCCCATGCCTCAATTTTCAAGCTTTAAATTTTTTTACCGCCGGCCCGCTGATACCCGCATGCCGACATTGACGGTTGGATACGTCAGGGGGGCTTGCACCCCCCTGATGGTTCTTACTATCATGGTGATTGTTTTCATATACTCTTCACTTTTTTTACTAACTTCTCCTGAAAAACTCCCTCCTTGGAGTTTTTCAGGAACAGTTTATCCGGCCCTCAGCGGCGGCCATGTCCCGGTTTTTTTTTCTTGTAATCGACAAATACCGGATTGGCGAAAGCAAGTCTCGGCCTGCCGTCTGATGACTCCATTGACGTTACCTCAACCCGGTAATAGCAATCACCGGCAACATCATCGTCCAGTCTGATCATGTATGAAGGGGCCAATGGCTGATCGGAATGGATGACTTCTCCGTTCTTGATGATATCCACCCTGACAAGTACCGCGGTCGGGCTTTCGGAATTCACACTCAGTCTCATGGTCACCTGTTTATTCTTTCTGGAGCAGATCCCGAGCGTCTCGCCCATGATCTTTCCGTCTATATCGAAGTAAATCGACGGGCCGGTTGTTGCAAAGAGATTTCCCCTGCGGACGGCTTCCAGAAAGTGTTTCCTTTTATGATGCGTGAGGTACACGCCGTTCTTGACTTCGCCGACGTCGGAATCATCGTAACCGGGGACGGCGCTCCCGATTTCGGTGTTGCCGGTGTTGTGGGAATCGCTGTTCGCCACGCAGTAGATGGGATGGTCGATCTCGCCGTTGATATACGCCATGAGGAGATCATCCCATGAATTGAGCGGAGCGGCCGGCATAGCCCCCGCGTCGAGAAGATCCTGCGGAGTATCGGGGCCAAGCCATTGCGGATTCCCGATTGCCCGTGTCCCGGCATAAAGCGCCTGCTGCAAAGGTAATGGGACGGGAACGCCGGGCAAATCAACCGGCATCTGCAGATATCTGTCTCCGTAAACTGAAAAAGTGTTCAACAGAAGGCCGAAGTTCCAGGCCTCATCGGCGCTGAAGCCCACCAGTTCCGCGAAATAGGCAATGTCCTTGATATGGCTCATGTTAAATACTTCGATGAAATCAGGATTATAACCGAGCTGTGTCGTTCCGGTGGTATGATTGTGGACCGCAAGCCCCTTGTTCTCGCGGACCCAGTCCGTCCATTTCCGGATCGATTCCGGATACAGGGGTCCCGTGCCGAAAGGATTGCGCGGGGATACCCAGACCTCTTCAGGGACCAGACCGTCAGCCGGAGAGCCGACGAAGGGATTCCTGACGCCCCACGCCAGGACGTGGTCGCGGCACAACAGTCCCTCGCTGCCGGTGATTTCAAATGAGGGGATCATCATCAAATCACCGTCCGAAAGGGCTTCACAGGTGTCGACAATATCGTTCCATTCTTCCATGTCGGCGATCTGCCTGGCGTGATTGGTGACAAGTACCGCGTCAAGACCTCTCGCGATCGCCACCTGCTTTACATCAGCTATGGAACCGCTGCCGTCCGAGTGCGTCGTGTGGATATGGCCGTCGAAATAGAAGACCTCGGGCCTGCCGAAGTAACATGAAATCTGGAACATCGCCACCAGGCCCGCGATCAGAAAAATAAACCGTTTTCTAGTCATAAAAGCCTCCTTGATCTGTTTGATAGATAGAAAAAGCTGATAATTAACAAACGCGAACAGGGATCCCCCGAAACAGAAAGAGAAACAGAAAAACGATACAAAACTAGATATGTCGTCAGCGAGAAAAATATAGTGGCCGGAGATACATACTCTATTACAATCAATCAGTATTTATGCTTTTCCCCGATTCCGGGATAAAGCTTACAGGCGCCGCCGGGCGAGGCGACAAACGTGTAATAACGTTACTGATTCAGGCCATGCTCGAACGGAATCGAATCATTTGTGGTCTTCTTTTTTCGGGAAAGCGTTGATAAGGATGATACTAATGCGGAAAAAATATTTCGTATCCCCATACCCCCTCCCCCTAT
>CAZZHU010000170.1:0-2594 GCA_964654045.1 uncultured Leptospirales bacterium | reverse complement strand
ATTTTGTCTGACTGGATCATAAATCATTAAAAATGTCAAATAATTTATGATGGCGTCTGCAAATGGGGGAAGTGCAAACAGCATGAGACCCGGGAATGGATTGACATCAGAAGTTATCGGAACTATAATCCGACTGATACACGCGACACGGGAGGCCGCCATGACCTGTTTCCGACACTTCACCGCCCCGCTCCGGGAGATATTCGCCGGCAACCTGCTGCTTCTATTGTGCAGCCTGTTTTACCTTGCCTGGTGGGCTGTCTCTTGCCGTCCGAATTCATCCGGAGGATCGGCTGGCGTATTCTGGATCACCGCCGCCTTCATCACGGGAATAGCCGCGACAGGACTGATGTCCGTCGGCATTAACTCGATTTCCGATGTCTCAAAGGCTCTGCCGGTAAGGTTCATCCTGATGGGCTGCGCCGCCCTGTTTTTCATTCTGCTCCTGGTCACTTCCATCGTATTTCACCGGCCAGTGACATCGGAACTGTTGATAATCCATATCTGGGCAGCGCTGGAATTGTCAGCGGTCGCCGTTCTTTGCGGCTCGGGGCAATTGGGAATGGGACGTGCGGCGGCACTGGCGGCACTTGTGGGGATTGCCACCATAGCCGCTTTGATCTGCTACATTCTTTATTACCGCCTGGACGGGACGGCACGCTACTGGATCGGCATGGTCCCGCTGATGACGGATGCGCTCGTGATGGCGGTTTTCCTGGTTCTGCTGGCGGCTTCATAAGCAGGCGCAAGCCGGAGGGCGGTGAGTTTCCAGCGGGGGCTTTTTAAGGGGCTTCGCCCCTTAGACCCCTTTAATTAATTAAAAATTGCAACAAGTCTATTACAGAATGATCCTTTCCCTGACAGGAATGCCGGTCTGTAAATCTCTGCCCTTGAGCTCAATATATTTAATATCCGGCATGAAACCGGGTCCTTCCGCGTAGATATACATTTTTTCAAAATACGCGGGAACTTTATTTATTCCAACCACGGCCCTTGGCCGCCCGTCTTTTACCATTACTTTTATGGATCTCTTGTCATATCCCTTTAATTTCATATAATAGAAATTATCCGTTTCATCTTTTGCAATAGTAAACCCATAGGCTTTTCTTTTTTCAATCCAGTTCAAATCTTCCCGTATGCCGCCCTTCTCTTTCATTATCCAGTATGCGACAACGGGTTCCTCCCGGTCAATCCTGCCATTCGCAATTCTGGCCGCATAATGGACTTCATTTTTATTAAGATTTCTTTCAATTATGATAATATCCTGTTCCTTGAAATTATCCCCCGCTGCTGCCGAGCCGACTAAAATCATTATCAATAGAATGAAACGCAAAACCATTATTTCTCCGGATCTTATGAAAAAATGATAGTATGCCATCTTGAGTAACGGCCGGTCCGTGTATTCATGATGAACCAGCGGATCCGTCCCTGGATAACAAGAAATGTCTTGTACCGGTTACAACAACTGAAAATACTGTTACATGCATCTGATTCGCGTGCGCAGGAGTCAATGAAACGAGTTTATCCGATAATACGTCAAGAAAAATATGGGGGGGGAACAAACCCCGCCGTCATTCCTTCAGCTCATAGGCGTTAATCACCTTCTCCCAGAGCGCCGGGAGAGACGGATGATCGTGATCGTATATTTTTGAATTTTTCCTGATATCGCGCCGGTCCCTTTCAATCCAGGCATAAAGCCTGAGAGCGGCATCACGGCCATTTGCGGCGCCATGGCATAATTTCACAAGTTTCTTCATTTCTTCGAGTGACAGAAAATTACGGTAATTGTTCAGGATGATGATGAAATAGGTCCCGTCCGTACCCTCCTCGATAGCGGCGGTTACAGCCTGGACCTGCGGACCCGCCTGCCCCTTCTGTGTCGTATAATCCCTGATCACCCGCTCATTGTGCGCGAGTATCGCCGCGTCCTGGAGCAGCTTTTTCAGGCTCTCCACGTCGAGTGTTATTGCCATGGCCCAGACCTGGTCCAGCAATTCCTGCTGGAGTGTTTTTCGTTTCGGCTTCCCGGATAATTTTCTTGTCGCCGTCGATTTCTTTACCGCGGTTTTTTTTGCAGCTGGTTTTTTTGCCTTTTTCGCTGATTTTGATCCTGCTGGCTTTGTCCCCATATTAATTATCCCCCCTGATCCGTACCATATTTCGATTGTTTACAACCATTATCATACGGGATAATGAAAAACAACCATTTTACCGCCCCTGGTATCCTTTATCTTCAGGGAGTCCCTTCTGCTTTGAGGAATTTACGGCAAGCTCATCGCAGCGTTCGTTACATGCATTGCCCGCGTGTCCCCGGACCCAGACGAAAGTGACATCAAGCTCCGCGGTAAGGTCAAGAAGTTCTGCCCACAGGTCAGGATTAACCGCCGGCTGCCTGTCCGACTTGATCCATTTATTGCTGCGCCACTTTTTTGCCCAGCCCCTGGTTATTCCGTTAACCACATAGCTTGAGTCGGTGTACACCGTTACGGGAAGATCCCTGTATTCAAGCTCCCGCAGGGCGACTATAACTCCCATCAGCTCCATGCGGTTGTTCGTTGTGAATCTGAATCCGCCGGCGAGTTCCTTGATCTTTC
>CAZZHU010000169.1:0-9264 GCA_964654045.1 uncultured Leptospirales bacterium | reverse complement strand
CTTGCGATACCGTCGCCGACCTGAATAACGGTCCCGACTTCGCTCACGTCCAGAGTGGATTTATATCCTTCAATCTCTTTCTTTATGATAGATTTTATTTCTTCAGTTTTAATCTTCATAGGCCACTTCACTCCTGACTTTGCTATTTAACAGATTATTCTTTATATTTTTAAGATCCTTTGCTAAAGATCCGTCTATTACAGTGTCACCTACTTTAATTATGATACCACCTAAAATGCTTGAATCGACCTTTTCGCTCATTATGATTTCTTTCTTCATTACTTCTTTCAGCTTGGTGGCCAGCTTGCTTTTAACCGATGAATCCAGTTCAACAGAAGTAATAACGGTAACCTTCTTGCGGTTGTTGAGATTATCCACAAAGGCCACCAGCGCATCATGGATGTCAACGATGCACGACTGACGATCGTTGTCTATGAGCACCTTTAAGAAATAAATGATATAATCGGAAAGTTTTCCTTTAAAGATTTTTTCAATAAAATCTTTTTTGCTTTCCTTGGCAATTCCGGGTGAGACAAGAAAGTTTCTGAAATCTTTATCTGACTTCACCAGATCGGCAAGAAAACTTATTTCCTCCTCGATCTCGGGCAGGATTTTATTATCCTGCGCCAGTTCGACGAGAGAGGATGCATATACACGAGCTATATCCTTCGCAGCCACGTTATTACCCTGTTATCATTTTAAATATCAGGACAGTCCAGTAATATAATTACTGAACTGTCCCTATTTTATTCAAAGCTTCTTCAACAAGAGCTTTCTGATCTTCCGGTTTAATGTTCTTGTTGATTATTTTAGATGCGATTTCCGTCGACAGCAGAACAACTTCCGTCTTGATGTCCAAAAGCGCCTTGTCCTTGGCCAGGTCGATCTCTTTCTTGGCGCGATCCGCAATCGTTCTCGATTCGGTCGTCGCCTTTTCCACGATCTCGGCCTTCATCTTCTCGGCTTCTTCCCTGCCTTTAGCTATTACCTGAGACGCCTCATTCCTGGCGTTGTCCATCATGGCCTTGTGCTGGGCAAGCATCTTTTCAGCTTCCTGACGTGTCCGCTCTGCATTATCAATGTCAAATCGGATCTTTTCTGCCCTGGCGTCCAGCGCGTCGACAATCGGTCTCCATGCGGCTTTCCACATTATCAGAACCAGAATGACGAATGTGATGATCGTCCACAGCATTAGACCTGGATCGACCCTGAGCAATCCTTCTTTCAAGAATTCCATATAAATTACCTTTTAAAAAGATAAATCTCTACTAAGCAGTATGCAAAAAAATCGGCAACGGCTTATTTCTTCACTTCTTCTGCTCCTGGTGCAGCTACTGGCTGAACCGGCGCTTGCTGTTTCTGAATGGCCAGCATGAAGGTAATAACGAGAGCAAAGAACGTAAAACCTTCGATAAGAGCCGCTGCGATAATCATAGCCGTTCTCAGGTCACCGCTCAATTCAGGCTGACGGGCCATACCTTCGATAGCGCCAGAGGCCAACCGGCCAATACCCATAGCAGCGCCGATAACAACCAGACCAGCACCTAAACCAGCTCCCAGATACGACAATCCTAAATATTCCATCATTTCCTCCTAGGTATTTTGAAACTTAATCTTTTATCCCTTGTATATTAAATTAATTTTTATTAAATTAATTTATGTGCAACTCCAACGATTTCATCAATGCGCGTGCATCGATGATCCGATAAACATCGCCGACAGACCGGCAAATATGAAAGCCTGGATAAACGCCACCAGCAACTCCAGCAGGTAGATCATGAGCGATCCGGCAACAGAGCCTATCCCCACGAAGAGATTCTGGAACATCATGACCAGAAATATGAATATTAGAATAACTACGTGTCCCGCGGTCATGTTCGCGAAAAGACGGACGGTGAGAGCAAAAGGCTTAATCAGCAACCCCACAAGCTCGATGGGCCACAGAAGCAGGATCCCAAGGATAAAAGGAACGCCGTGGGGAACTGTTCCTTTATAAAACCAGAGCGGCCCCTGTTTAACCACACCGACGCCGATCATTCCCCCAAGCGTCAGGATCGCCAGCCCGCCGGTGACGGCCAGGTTTCCCGTGGCGGTCGAAAAACCGGGAAGAAGACCCAGCAGGTTACAGAAAAGAACGAAGAAGAACAGTGTCCCGAAGTACGGGATTGCTTTCTTCACATATTTGCCTTCGAAATTTGGTTCAACGACATTCTCATAAACAAAATATATAATGAAGAATTCCCACATGTTCACCCATTTTGATTCGGAACCCATCTTGTCTTTTTTTAATCTATAGGCAACAGGAATGAAAACGCAGAGGCAGAGAAGAAAAGCGAGCCACATCATCATGACCCACCTGGTTATCCGCATATCAAATATGCCGAAGAGCTTTTTGCTGAGCGGACCCTCGTTGACATGGGCTATCGCGTTGTTCAACGCTTTCAGGCTTGTTGTTATTATGTTATCTTTGTGAGTTGCGTGTTGATGCTTGATCACGCTGTCGGTAAGGTGGCTGGTGACGAGTTCGCCGACGCCTTCAACTTCATGAGGATGCTCGCTGGGAGCCATAACTAACATCAGGAAAAGAACGTACGCTACTATTATTACGACGAGTGGAATTATCCGTTTCACGGGAATCTCCTACAACTTTGGTTTACTCTCTATACAACTCAAAGTGCATCTTCTCGATGCTCTTAACGAACTTTCTTGTGTTTTATCGTTACAACAAATATAATCTATATTGATGACCATTTAAAAAAATAAGTGTTAAAAATCAAGATTAATTCATCACAGCCCGTTTTTTCTTTCCTGATTTTTCCTGTTTTTTTCTCTGGCTTCAATCTCCTTAAGCTGCTTGATCAGATGATAGAACCCGATCGACATTCCGGCAAACGCTCCAATGATTGTGAATACCGGGGTTCTGTTCATATGCTCATCAAGATTATAACCCCCGATAACAAACAATGTCACAGTGGCTGCAAGTTGAATTCCTATCGTTGAATATTGAAAAACCGCATAACTCGTTTTTTTCTTATTCAATCTGGTTACAAATCCCTCTTAAAATATTTACATTCAACTTACACTTGTCAGCATTTTTTTTATTGGGTAATTGTCAAGGGTTTTTCATCATCGCTTCTTTGTTTTTTTAGTTGAAATTGGAAAATAACAATTTATGGGGATGCTCTTCCCCCGGAGTTCGGTGATTAATCGTATTTAAGCAACTATCGGGACCTGTCGATAATAAAAAAGCCAGATCAATTATATGCGACGGCGATCGCCGCATGGTCCCGGCAATCGGTACTACCGATGGCAGGCGGCCTGATCCGTGGATGCCGTCACATACAACAATTTACAAGGACCCCGTATGAAGTTATCGATCAAATTAATTCAAAATCATGAAGAGATAATTGCCAATTGTCCCGAACTTGACATTAACTGTTACGGATCGGATAAGGACGAGGCGATACGAAGGATTAAAAACGTGATAAATTTCTATGTTGATTCCGCGAAGGAACTCGGGCTGGACGTCGAATCACTCACCGAGATATCCGTTGAAGGCGAAATAAATCAACCCCTTGACGACACGGCCGCCTGCAATCATCCCAATACCATCAATTAAACAGTGAGGGCCTCATGCGAGGCCCTCACTGAACCGTTTCTGCTTATTTGCCTTCAAGTTCCGATTCATCAACCTTGTATTTATTGCTGTTAAGAAGCTCCGCAACCCAGGTCTTGCGCTTCTCTGACCGTTTTATATCAAACATCCTGCGCTCAATGTTCTGGCGCGCTTCCTCAAAGGGGATGACCTTCTTGACATTTTTCCCGCCCTCATTAATATTCCTGGTATACATGCGATCCAGGTTCTTGCTGTAATAATCCCGTACATCCTGCGGAGTCACGGTGATGTTTGCGAGAACGACTTCCGATTCGTACGTGCCGGCGAGGTTGTAATCGATGAAATATTTCAATTCGTTCCTGAACTTATCCTCCTTGTCAATGCCCCGCCCGACTGCCTCGCGCCTGAAGACTTCTTCGCGGAGGAATCGCTTCGAAAGCTCCCGCTTCATTTTCTCGTCAATCGGCATGTCGGGACGGCCCATTTTCCTTCTTTTTCCCATGATAAAATCGATGATCTTATTCAAATCCGCCACTTTGAATTCGGCAGTTCCCACCTTGTACACCAGGGCCGCGGGATCATAGAAGGAAACCGTTTCAATGTTGTTCACCACATCCTTCGCTTTAACCAGCCTGTCCTGCAGCCGCACCGAAGAATTATACATGAGGCGCCGCTTCAGTCCGGCCTGCTGGTTCTTGTCCTCGATGACATCCTCAATATTGTCCTCGGTGACTTTTTCCCTGTCCTCGACCTTGATGATATACACGGCATTACCGACCCTGACCGGCTCCCTGGTATATTCGCCTTCCTTCACCGCGAAGACCGCCTTTGAAAAATCTTCCCCGCGCATTCCCTGAATGATATAGCCTACATCGCCGCCCTTTCTTTTGGAAAAGTCATCGGAATGTTTTTTAGCAAGCTCATCAAAGGACGCTCCTTTATCCAGCTCCCCGATAATCGAACGAGCCTTATCGATTTTTTCTTTAAAAGCGGCTTCAAGCTCAGCGTCAGACAGTTTCTGGCGATTGTTTTTCTCGATCTTGTAATTCTTGACGGTGAGTTTTATTATGCGCGCTTTTGCGGCATCTTCACTGAATTTTCCCTCGGTGCTTATTAGTTTGCCCAGATACTGCGCATAAAATCCTCTCGTCGCCAGCTCTTTCATGAACAAAAAATCTTCTTTCTTATCAAAACCGGCCTTCCGCGCTTCCTGTGCCACAAGTTTTTCCGTGGCCAGGCGCTCAAGATGGTTCTTCTGCTCTGACTTCTTCTTTATAATAGCGTCTTTTGCCATTTTACGGGCATCCAGCCATTCATGGAATTCCCCCCTGGTGATCTGGCCCCCGGTATATGTAGCAAGAACGTCACCGGACCTCTTGCAGCCGGCAGTACTTAGCATTACGGCCACAACGAATACAACAATGATACTTCTTTTCATTTAGCGACTCCAGAATAATTAACGTTACGGAATAAGGACATAGCAAATGGGCCGTGTTACAAAATGTCAAATGAAATTCATCGGGGAGCCGGTTTTTGCCGATGCCGCGGGTGTACATTCACGGTGTTGCGAGGGTAGTGTCAATAAGCACTAGAACTGGAACCGCGTCCCCAGCTGAAGGTTGATGTCCTTGCCATTGGTAATATTGACATTGGTTTCAAATGTAAACTTCAGGATCCAGATATTGATTTCCAGGCCGGCGATGAAAAGGCCCATGAAAACCTTTGGTTTCCTTTTATATTCGGCGCGGGCCGTGATCAGGCCGACAGGGCTGCCGGTGGCCCTGTCGGTGAGGGGACCGACGCCGCTGCCGTCAAGCTTTACGTTCCCGTATGTCAGTGCCGCGCCGAAACCGGCGTACAAATCAAATATCCAGAGAAAATTGATATATGCGACAGCTTCGGCATTCGCGCCGATCATCAACCATTTAAGATTGAAATTGTAATACGCCGAAAAAAGGACGTTAGCGCTGCTGATGGAATAATCATAACTCCCGTTTATACCGATGATCCCCTCCATATAATCGCCGCCTACGGCAACAGTGAATCCTCCAAAACTTAACAGGTGAGGCAGTATATCCTTTTTACCGATGAGGTTTTTACGCAGTTTTATCCCGCCTGAATAGAAATTGAATTTACCCAGCTTTGCCGATTTCTGGTTCAGGGGCGGCCGGTAAATGGCGTCTGTGAAAATCATTAATTTAAAAAGCAGATCGAAACCGCCCTTCAGACCGAAACCGAAATTGAGTGCGGCATTGGGGGCATACGCGGGATATATGCTCTTCTCCCGCGGGATATGTTTGTCATAGTATTTCATGTTCGCGCACCCGATCGCCAATGATGCGCCGAAATACATGTGTGGAAAATCACCGATACAGGCGTCACCGATGGGATACCCTCCCACGTTGGTCATGGCAAAAGCGCCGGGAAAGTTCCTGAAATTTTTGTAGAGCACGTTATCGAGTTCGACGATCGTGGACGCGGCATAGGGCGCGACTGCCGGCGCCTGGGAGAAATCGACTAAAATCCATGAATAGGCCGATGGAATTAAGAGAGTTGTGAAGAAGGCGGTTAATAGGAGTGTCAGTAGTATGCGCTTCATACAGTATTCCGAGTGTTAGATACCTCTATTGTCGGCAGAATATTATAAAACCCGATAATATTACAATAATATTGAATACGCCGACTAATTACCCGCCTCATTATAACGGAAGCCCTGAAAGTCTTCTCTGCCCTGGAAGCAATGCCGGGTACAAAAGACTTACCATTAAAATACTGATCTGCTCATATTTTGTCAACGAATAACTTAAATTACGGATTCATGCAGTGAGAATTACCGGCCCGGACTCGGTTACCGCGATGGTGTGTTCAAAGTGAGCTGAAAGGCTGCCGTCAGCGGTCACCGCAGTCCACCCGTCATCCAGAAGACGCACCTCGTGACCGCCTGCATTGATCATCGGCTCCACGGCGAGAACCATCCCCGGTTCGAGAATGGCACCGGTCTTTTTTTTCCCGTAATGAGGCACAACCGGCGGCTCGTGGAGGGCGAAACCGACGCCATGACCTGTATAATTCCGGACCACGCTGTATCCGCACGCCTCGGCATATTCCTGGATAGCGTAGCCTATATCCCCGACCCTGTTCCCGGGACTCATGATGACGATGGCCCTTTCCAGCGATTGGCGCGTACTATCCGCCAGCCGCTTCGCGCTCTCCGCTGTCTTTCCAACGGAAAAAGTCTGGCAGGCATCGCTGAAGTAACCGTTCAGCACAACACCGATATCAATTTTTACCAGATCGCCGCTTTTAATCTTCCTTTTCTTTGAGGGTATGCCGTGAACAACCTGGTCATTGACAGAGATGCAGGATGCCGCGCTGTAGCCCGGCACTGTTTTGAAGGCGGCCCTCCCTTTTCGCCTGATGATCATCGAATCTATCATCAGGTCGATTTCCCAGGTGGAGAGTCCCGCGAGGGATATGCGGGATAATTTTTTGAATATATCTGCAATGATTATGCCGGAGTCCCGTATGCGCTTGATGTCGTCAGGAGACTTGATCCGTATACGTTTATTTCTCATGTCCCTCGGTCAGCTCCCGACGCCCGGTTCAGTACCGGGACAGGCGCCGGCATCCCATCCGCATTACGCTTCAGCAGCCTGCGGAGCCTCAGGTTTCTCGTTTTCCTTTGTCCTGTCCGTAAGGCCGGCGGCGTCTTTTATTTTTTTCTCGATTTCCTGCGCCATCGCGGGATTGTCCGTAAAGTACTTCTTCGCATTCTCTCGGCCCTGGCCGATCCTCTCTTCACCGTAGGAGAACCAGGTTCCCGATTTCTTCACGATTTCGAACTTCACACCGAGGTCGAGAATATCGCCAACCCTGGATATGCCGGAAGCATACATGATATCGAACTCGGCCTGCCTGAAGGGGGGCGCCACCTTGTTTTTAACTACCTTGACCCTGACACGGTTGCCGATGGCTTCCTCGCCGGATTTCAGGGTTTCCACCTTGCGGATGTCAAGTCGCACGGAGGAGTAGAACTTGAGGGCGTTACCGCCGGTCGTCGTCTCGGGAGAGCCGAACATGACGCCGATCTTCATGCGGATCTGGTTGATGAAGATGACGCAGGTCTTTGATTTGGATATGACCGCGGTCAGCTTGCGGAGAGCCTGGCTCATCAGGCGCGCCTGCAGGCCCATATGTGAATCGCCCATGTCGCCGTCGATTTCGGCCTTGGGCACCAGGGCTGCGACGGAGTCGATGACGATAATGTCCACGGCGCCGGAGCGCACCAGGGCCTCGACAATCTCCAGGGCCTCCTCGCCGGTGTCCGGCTGGGAAACCAGCAACTCGTCGGTCTTCACGCCCAGTTTCGACGCGTAGGTCGGGTCAAGGGCATGCTCCGCGTCGATGAAGGCCGCGACGCCGCCCAGTTTCTGGGCTTCAGCTACGATATGGAGCGTGAGCGTGGTTTTGCCGGAAGATTCCGGACCGTATATCTCCACGACCCGGCCCCGGGGCACGCCGCCGATGCCAAGGGCAAGATCCAGTTCCAGTGAACCGCTTGATATTGCTTCAACCTGTACGATTCTATCATCCCCAAGGCGCATGATGGAACCCTTGCCGAACTGTTTCTCTATTTGCATGATTGCCGATTCCAGTGCCTGGGCTTTCTGGTTGTTTTCTTTTTGACTCATATCTTTCTGATCAGCCATATGATTACCTCGAGTTCAATTTTGATGGATTATGGTGTGTATACGAATATGCCGTGCCAATATTAAAACTTATGTCTCATCTTTTTGTAAAGTACAAAAATTTTTTTCACGGGCATGAAAGTATGAATACTGTGCGGGCAGGATTATGTCAAGTAAAAAATACTATATTTTTGTTTAGTACCGATAACTATCAGGAAAAAGGGAGAGGCTGCCGCTATTTCCCGCATCGTTACGGCAGCGATCACTCCCCGTGCGCAGGGCGGCTTATATACAGAGACGCCTCACACTCCTCCATTTATTATACTGTTGCCGTTCCCGTTGCCGCCATTCATCAGATCACGGCGGCGCTGGCCGGCGATTTTCATGTATTCCAGCTTGTTCAGGGCGTCTACGAAAGAGTGAATTCCAGCTATTGAAACGTCAATATTTGCGGAGCTGCCAAAAGCCTTGAGCTCCTTGCCCTCATGCTCCTCGGCCACGGTGCAGTGCACCTCCGCAACCGCGTCGGATCCGCCCGTGATGGCCACCAGGTTGAAAGATGTAATGTGAGCGGTGGTACCCGTTATTTTCTTGACCGCGATCACGCCGGCATCGACGCCGCCGTTGCCGTGGGCGACCTCGAAGACTTCACGGTTCTGATTCTTATGGTCCTTGATCGTCACCATGGCCATGGGCGGCGAAAACATGCCGGTGGATATCTGCACGTTCTCCACCTTGTACCTCCGGTGCTCTTCTCCGCGGAACAGCGACTCCCCTACCAGGACCGCGATTTCTTCATCGAATATTTCCTTCTTGCTGTCAGCCAGGGCCTTGAAGAGCCGGAAAAACCGCTCGGTTTCCTCTTTATCCAGGTTGTAGCCGAGCGAAGTGAGCCGGTCCATGACAGCATGTCGCCCGGAGTGTTTGCCCAGGATAAGGTTTGACTTTGAAATACCCACA
>CAZZHU010000168.1:0-9353 GCA_964654045.1 uncultured Leptospirales bacterium | reverse complement strand
CTCGCCCTTGGTCTCCTTGGTCCGTATCGGCTCTTTGCCGAATTTATCAGTGACCTCTATGATCTTTCCATCGGCGACCGGTTTCATGACCAGTTTTTCCGCTTCGAGGGGCAGCAGGATAAAATTCTTATCCGACATCATATCCTTGAAGGATTTCGCGAATTTTATTTTCAGGTCATCAAGGGGCTGGTGCCGAAGGCGCATCATGTCGGTTGATGCGAACTGGAGCAGCGACCAGACGGCATTGGCGTCTTTATTCCTGAGCGCCGCATGATAGTCTTTGATAATCTTGATAATCTGCCTGCGGGCTTCTGCATCCAGTTTGGCCGGTTTGGACTTATTCCAGAGTTCGGAGGGGGGCACGTATGCCGGCTTGAAGGTCACTGTTTTTGTAATGGGCGATTTGATATTTTCCAGTTGAATATCGGTTTCTTTTTCCGGAATACGCAATTCAAAGAAAATTTTTCCTTCGTTGGTCATCTCCCCTTCCTTCACGGTGGACAGGCTGACCTCAATAATCGGTTTGCCGGATGAATCGATCTTTTTTTCGAGGGGCTTGATTTTTACCGCCATGGTGTTTGAGCCGGGATAGATCCACATGCCGACTTCTGAAAAGCCCGTCACCGTATAGGCATCCTTTTTGTCCGTCTTTGTCATGCGTATTCCGTTCAGCTCGATTTCCGCGTTGCAGTGGTAAACCGAATAATTAATGATTACAAACAGCTTTTCCCTGTTGCCCACGGTTCCGGCGGAAACGGCTGACGCGGCAAGGAGCGCGAACACCAGCAGTAAACTAAACGTCTTTTTCATAAATGATATCCCTCCATGTATTGCAAATTTATAAGGAAATCTTTGAGCCCCCTTCCCCCCCTGTGGGGGCATGATGGAAATGAATCATCGTGGAAAATTTATCAATTGATAATGTTAATAATCTATTTGATAGTCTATCATATGAGCTTAATAATGTAAATGACAATAAATGTATTAATTGATTCTATATCAGACGGTCGGATCCATGGATCATCTCTCGAGATAATGACACATGCCCCCTCGGGGGCAGGGGGGCATTAATGATTGTAATTTGCCGGCGGTGGTAACAATATGGAGCCATGGATTTCAAATACACAAGGGCGCTGCCATGGAAACAATCAAAAAACTGCGTATAACCGGGATGTCCTGCGCCGCCTGCTCGGCCCGGATAGAGAAGTCCCTTAAAAAGATCGAGGGGGTGAGGGATGCCAGCGTAAACCTGGCGCTGGAAACAGCCAGTGTCACCTATGACGACACAGCGGTCGGGCAGGAGCATATCATAGCGGCTGTTGGACACGCCGGCTACGGCGCCGAGATTGAGGATCATGCCGGCGAAAACCAGGTCGACCTCCTCATAACCGGTAGGTCCTGCGCCGCCTGCGCCGCCCGCATCGAAAAGGCGCTGAAAAAAAAGGACGGGGTCCTTGAGGCCTCGGTGAACCTCGGCACGGAAAAGGGCAGGGTCCGCTTTGATCCGCTCAGGATAAAGTCCTACGAAATTATCGAGGAAATACGGAAGGCGGGATACGACGCCGAGAAGATTGAAGAGGTGAGCCACGACCGGGCTGCGGAACTCCGGCGCGGCGAGATCCGGAAGCTCGGTATACTCGTAACCGTGTCCGCGGTGTTAAGCGCGCCCCTTATCATATCCATGATCCTGATGCTGCTTGGTGCTCACACTCCCGCTCTCCATCACCCGTTGCTTCAGGTTGCCTTGGCCACGCCGGTGCAGTTCATCGTGGGGTGGCGCTTTTACCGCAACGCGTATCTCGGCGTGCGGGGAGGCAGCCCGGGAATGGACCTCCTGGTGGCCCTGGGGACCAGCGCCGCTTATTTCTACAGCGTGTATAACGGATTCATACTGCCGGTAACGACCGGCGCGGCCGGGGACCTCTATTTTGAGGCTTCGGCGGTCGTCATCACCCTGGTCCTCCTGGGGAAGTTCTTCGAGGCGCGGGCCAAGGGGATGACCTCCGATGCCATCAGGAAGCTCATGAAGCTCCAGCCGGCGACGGCCGTGATCCTCCGAAACGGCCGGGAGATTGTCGTGCCGGCGGACGAGGTGGCCCCGGGCGATACGGTCGCGGTGAAGCCGGGCGAGAAGATACCCGTTGACGGCCGGGTAATCGAAGGATCGTCATCGGTGGATGAAAGCATGATCACCGGCGAGAGCGTGCCGGTTGACAAGGGACCCGGTGCCATGGTCACCGGGGCCACCATCAACCAGTTCGGGACCATCACCTTCAGCGCGGAGCGCGTGGGCAGGGACACGGTCCTGGCGCAGATAATCCGCACCGTGGAGGAGGCGCAGGCCGGGAAACCGCCCATACAGCGCTTCGCTGACCGTGTATCCGCGGTGTTCGTGCCTTCGGTGCTTGGTATTGCCGTCGTGACCTTCGCGGCCTGGATGATCGCCACGGGTAGTCTGCAGATGGCGATTGTGAGCGCGGTGGCGGTGCTGGTCATCGCCTGTCCCTGCGCCCTGGGCCTCGCCACGCCCACGGCGGTTATGGTTGGCACGGGCCGGGGCGCGGACCTGGGCATCCTCTTCAAGAGCGGGCCGGCCCTGGAGGCGGCCTGCCGTACTCGCGCCGTTGTCCTGGACAAGACCGGCACCATAACCACCGGGGACCTGTCGGTTTCCGATATCGTGCCGGTCGGCGGCATGCCGGTGGATGATCTGATGCGGTATGCCGGTATCGCAGAGAAAAAATCAGAGCACCCTGTCGGCAGGGCCATTTCCAGCCGCGCGTCCGAGGGCCATGACATCCCCGACCCGGAAGAGTTCATGGCCGAACCGGGAAAGGGGGTGCGTGCCCGCCATGGCGGAAGTGAAATCATCGCCGGGACTCCGGATTACCTGCGTGAAAGCGGCGTAGACGTGTCGTGCTGCGGCGGGATCCTCGCCGGGCTGGAAAACATGGGCAAGACCGCCGTGATCATCGCGGCCGGCGGCAGGGCGGCAGGGGTGGTCGCTGTCTCCGATACGATCAGGGAGTCGTCCGGACGGGCCGTGGCGGAACTGGCGGGAATGGGGCTCGACGTGTACATGGTAACGGGTGACAACCGCCGCACCGCGGAATTCATCGCCGCGCAGGCGGGCATCGATCCGGGCCGGGTCATAGCCGGGGTCCTTCCCGGCGGAAAGGCCGAGGCGGTGCGGGAGCTGCAGCGCGCTGTCGGGGCGGTGGCCATGGTGGGCGACGGGATCAACGACGCGCCGGCCCTGGCAGCAGCCGATACCGGCATTGCCGTCGGCAGCGGCACCGACATAGCGATGGAATCGGCGGACATCACACTCATGAGCGGTGACCTCGGGGGAATCGTCACCGCCATCCGGCTTTCGCGCCGGACCATCAGGAAAATCAGGCAGAATTTCTTCTGGGCCTTCATTTACAACTGCATCGGGATTCCCTTTGCCGCGTCGGGGATGCTCTCGCCCGTCATAGCCGGCGCGGCCATGGCAATGAGCTCGGTGTCGGTGGTGATGAATTCCCTGCTGTTGAAGCGGTTCAGGTAGCTACTGGACCATTTCGCCGATAATCTTGTCCAGTTCTCCGGTGAGCTCGTTTATCACCTTGGTGGAGTTGGACAGTTTCAGGGCGATGTTGACGATACCCTGCGAGTTCTGGGCTATATCGAACGCCGTCTTGGTCGACTCATCGGTTGCGATCTTCTGTTCCGCCGTCGAATTCTCGATGGTCTTGCTTGACTCGTGGATCTTGATGTTGAGGTTCTTGATCGTTTTTATGGTCACGCCGATATCGGTGATGAGGTTCCCCACTTCGGTGACCTCGACCTTGATGGCCAGGATCGCGTCATTGAGCTTGTTCATGGTGTCCACGGACATGTTGATGAGCCTGCCGCTCTCGTCTATCAGCTTCAGGTTCTCGCTGATAATGTTCCCGATCTCCTTGGCGTTCTGGGTTGTCGCGTCGGCCAGCTTTGATATCTCATCAGCCACGACGGCGAAGCCCCTGCCGTAATCGCCGGCCCTCGCGGCCTCTATGGCAGCGTTGAGGGAGAGGAGGTTGACCTTGTCCGCGATATCGTTGATGACCTGCACGAAACTCGCCATCTCGTCCGACTTGACCTTGACGGTGTTGAATTTTTCCTCGGTGAGCTTGATCTGGTCCGCGGTGGCTCCCGAATATTCAGTCACCTCGTTCAGGGACCGGTTCATCTCGTGCGAGCTTTCCTGGACCTTGTCGTTCACGGCTTTCAGGTCGTTCACGGAATCGACGGTGATGGCAAGTTCCTCGTAGAGGGAGCGCGCGATTTCGCTGATGGTGCTGGAATTCGACGCCAGCTCTTCCAGCGAAGTCGTGATTTCCTCGAGCGCCGCCGCCTGGTGTTGTGAAATGTCGTTCATGTGCTTGGTGATCTGATCGTGCTCCACGGTCTCTTTTTTCATGATGCCCATGGACTGGGTGACGGCGACGGCCATGCCGCGGAGGCTGGTAAGGCTCTTTTTTGCCTCGTCATGCTGGTAGATGGCGAAGTTCAGGAGCCGCCGCGTGGCCCGGGAACCCAGAAAGGCGCAGACGCCGACCACACCATAGAGGATGTACCGCACCGCCGTGTCCGAATAGGGCGGCGGAAGGCGCAGTTCGGGACTGATGATGAATACAGCTGTCTGTGATATGAAGACCATGACAATCGTGTAAATGGTGACGGGCGGGTTAAAATAAAAAATGCTCAGGGCCAGCAGGATGTACCGGGTGGCGAAGAGTTGTTTCGCCCCGTGGAATGTGTATTCGAACACGGAAACGCAGATCAGGACACCGGTGATCGTGATGTAGCCCGAAGTAATTTTTCCCTTGAACCTGTTGGACAGGAGCACGGTGATGGCAAGTGCGATAGCGACGATCGCCAGTTCGATTATGATATGCTGATACTCGAGGTATTTTGACCCGATACCGGCGGCCTTGATGGCCGTGACCGCCGCATTCGCAAAGCACATGATGAATAGAAACGCGTACAACAGCCGTTTATTGTTATCGATGATAACATCTGAAAAGATCTTCGATTTTTCGGTAATGTCATGTTTTTTTTCTTTCATCTGCGTCATTACTGTACCCTTGATTTACGTTCAATTTGCACCGGTGCCGGACATGTTATACGAATGATAAATACATAATTACTTATTTGTCATCAAAAATTTATCATGATGTCCAAAAATCTGGCATGCATCCATATGGCCGCGCCGGATGGAACCGGATTTCAAATCACACAGGCGTTATCCGGATGGTACGGTTTCACGGAAGCGGCTTCATCTGAATAAATTCTTGACACCGTTCGGTTGCGGGGAATTAGTATCTGTACTAATTACGATCAATAGAAAGAGGCGGATTGGATAATGGCTGAGAAGAATCTTCCCTTCACAAGGGAGCAGATAGAGCGCATCGTGCGGGAGTATCCGACTCCCTTCCATATATATGACGAAAAAAGGATGCGCGAAAACGCGAAGCGGCTGCTGAAGGCCTTCTCGTGGGCCCCGGGCTTCAGGGAATACTATGCCGTCAAGGCGTGCCCCAATCCCCATATCATGAAAGTCCTCATGGAGGAGGGCTTCGGTTCGGACTGCAGCTCCCTGGCGGAGCTGGTGCTGGCGGAACGGACCGGGATCACCGGGGAAGATATTTTTTTCAGCTCCAATAATACGCCGGTTGCCGAATACGTCAAGGCCCGTGACCTGGGAGCCATCATCAACCTCGATGACATCACCCACATCCCTTTTCTGGAAAAGCACGTGGGCATCCCCGACGTCATATCCTTCAGGTACAATCCCGGCCCCCTGCGCGGCGGGAACCATATCATCGGACACCCGGAGGATGCGAAGTACGGCTTCACGAGGCCGCAGCTCTTCGAGGGATACCGCATCATGCGCGACAAGGGCGTGAAACGGTTCGGGATCCACACCATGGTCGCGTCAAACGAGCTTGACCCGGATTACTTCGTTGACACAGCGGATATGCTCTTCAACCTTGTCATGGAAATCCACCTTGAAACGGGGATACGCTTTGAGTTCGTGAACCTGGGGGGCGGCTTCGGGATTCCCTATCGGCCTGAGGAAAACGCGATCAACCTCGAATACGTGTCCGATAAAATCCATGAGCGCTATGAGAAAATGATCGTTTCCGCGGGGCTGCATCCCCTCGGGATATTCATGGAGAGCGGCCGCATGATCACCGGTCCCTACGGGTACCTGGTGACCAGGGCGATCCACAGGAAAAACATATACAAGAACTACATCGGCCTGGACGCGTGCATGGCGAACCTCATGCGCCCCGCCCTCTACGGCGCCTATCACCATGTCACCGTGATCGGCAAGGAGAACCGGGCGCACAACCATACCTATGACGTGACCGGGTCGCTCTGTGAAAACAACGACAAGTTCGCCATCGACCGGCCCCTGCCGGAGATCGAAATTGGCGATATCGTGGTTATTCACGACGCCGGCGCGCACGGGCACGCCATGGGCTTTAACTACAACGGCAAGCTAAGGTCAGCGGAACTGATGCTCAGGCCGGATGGCTCAGTTGAGATGATCCGCCGCGCCGAAACGCTGGATGATTATTTCGCCACGCTTGATTTTTCCCGCATTTAAGGTCCTACCTGGCGGCGGCTGACGCCGGATGGAATTCGTCGGAAATGTAGTCGAAGAATCGCTCTGTCAGGACCCGGCCGCCGAAGGGCGTGTGGTGGATCGGGTCATTCGGATATTTTACCGGGCCGGCAAGGCCCTTGCTATCCTTCATGATTGTCACAAACATCCCCTTTTTGCTTGTCATCTCCCAGGCCGGTACGAAACGGACGCCGGGGTTCTTCCTGCATCGTTCACGGAATAGTTTGTTCAGGACCGGATAACGCGCTTCGAAATAGGGGTGATTGGTCGAAGGCTGCCCGACAAGGTATACCCGCTTCACCAGCGGTGTGAGGTCCGCCAGGTAGCGGTCCAGCCGGGCGGCATATTCATCGTGCCAGCCTTCCTGTGTGAACAGGAGAAGGGTTCCGTCCGGCCGGCGAAGGGCGTAGCAGTCGTTCCCGCCGAAAAGGACCACCAGCACGTCGGGCCGGTACCATCGGATATACTGGAGCGTTTTGCCGTGCCAGTCATACCGTATGAATTCGCTGAGGCCGGTTGACTTCACCGCGATGCGGAGGACCTGCACTCCCGGCGTATCCCGGAGCTGGTGCTCCAGCATGTACCCGAAATATCCCGCCATGAGAGAATCCCCCAGAAGGAGGAATCGGAGCGGGGGATTGAGCTTCACCCTTGTATGAGTGGTGCATCCCGGAGCGAGGAGCCCTGTCATCAGGATGGCGGCAATGATCCTGCGGTTCATTCAATCGATCCATTACCAGTTAAGATTATCCGTGTTCGTAACCTGCAGGTACTCCCGGATCTTTTCACGTATGGACTCGGGCAGTTTAATCCCGATTGATTTGAGGCGCGATTCATACTTGTCAAAGGATCGCATGTGCTGGGACGTCGTAGCGAATATCCGGAAGTAGGACCTGATGCTTCCCTCCATTTCCCGGCGGAATTCGATGTCTTCGTTCAGTATGTCCTCGATGGGCGCGATGGCCTTATAGTTTACCGGCCTGCAGATTGACCGGTATGCCACGAAGCGCTGGGTCACCTCGCATTCGTAGTTCTTCGTTATGATGCTGCGTTCCACAACGTTGAGGTCGATGCAGTCGATGATCTCGAATTTGTACTTGTCGCCGATGATGTTTTCGAGGAGAGCCTTAGCGCTCTTGTAGTAATCGCACTGCTCGTACATGTCCTGACAGTTTTTACCGCACCGCAGGTAGAGGACGATGTCGATATCGGAGCTTTCCTGGGAGATACCCATGTTCACCGATCCGACGATGTCCATGGCTATATCGTCGAACTTGTCCTTGAGGAATTCAACGGCGTGGTCAAGCTCATCCAGCCGCTCCTCGGTTTCCTGGGTGCGGAACAGGCGGAAAAAGTTCTTTATCTCCTTGAAGAGTTCGATTTCAGGTATGTGGTGGTATTTCTGCAATTGCATGTCATAGTTCCTTCCCAGTTTCCGGGCCTGGTATCGCTCCACGTCGATAATGTCCTCGAGCCATCTGCCGTCGATATGGTAATACTCCGCGATGTCGTGGATGCGATGATCACCGACAATTTTTTTCAATGATATTTTTTCCAGATCCATTTCGTTGAATTCTATCTGATAGAAGAAACCGCCCTCGGATACCTCGCCCTGCACCGTTGTGACCTCGCCGAAATTGGACGGGTTGAGATACACGCATCCTTCCACTTCCTTGAATCCCCAGTCATTGTGGATATGGCCGGTCAGGCAGAGTTTAACCGAATTATTTTCGCAAAAGGTTCTGAGCGACGGTGAGCCTGACGGGCCGATACGCGCGATCCGGTCATGAATACCATGCGCCGGCTGGTGGGCGACGATGATATCAGGCTTCACCGCCTTGAAAAAATTCCACATCTCGTTGAAGCTGTCGTTCGTGCCGATGCCGCCGTTATATCTTACAATGTAGCGCTCAGGGATTCCCGCAGTCCAGACATCCGCACCGCCGTATCCGGCGACCTTGAGCCCGCCGATATTATGCCAGTGGAGGTGCAGGTCCCGCTCATGGAGGGAGGTGTATCTGAGGTCCATGTCATAATTGCCCGGTAAAGCAAAAACGGTGGAAGATTTGAAGGAAATCATGTTTTCCAGGACTTTATATTTCTGCTGCATTACCCTGCGTGCCCTGATGGTCAACTGCTGGTATTCGCTCCCTTTATCGATGATATCTTCCGGGACATTAGGGGAGTCAAGCAGTTCGTTTACAAAATCCTCCAGGATTAATTTATCACGGTTCATTTTTTTTCTCAGGCTATGAAGATATGTCTGAATATCGTGATATTGAATGGCTGTATTGATGCTATAGAAGGGGATGTCGATAAGGTCACCGCCGATGATATACATATCGGCGACTGATTCATACAGCAGGGATGCGGTCTGGCTGAATGAGCCATGTATATCTGTTAAGAAAATAATCTTCATTTAAAAATTCCGGGATAATATATTATGCATTCAGTTATTTGTATAAAAATTATTATATGGGGACAAGTTCCGGAAAGCTGGAATTAATAAACCCGCTGACAGGCTTCCCCCTGGTGCGAAACAGAAGTTTCGTGCCTTGTTTAGTAATGATATAAACATTTGATGAAAATTTCAAGAGATAATAAATAAATTTTACTCTGACCCCCGTATTTCCAGGCATAAATATTTTTTACTCTGACCCCGATTTATTTTTAAATAATTTCCCCTCTCTTTCGT
>CAZZHU010000167.1:0-9556 GCA_964654045.1 uncultured Leptospirales bacterium | reverse complement strand
GTTAAGTATCGTAAAATACGCTTAACTTGGTGTCCTCTTTTTCGGGGCAGGCCCATTTATTCAAAAAAAAGCTTGCCATCATACCCCCTGCCTATAAAAAGCCCTAACCGGTTATACAGGTCCATGCCCCGCAGCTTTCAGCGGCGGGAACTTGTAAATTACAGCCTATGGATGTTAGATGGAAAAAATACGTAATATCGCGATCATAGCCCACGTTGACCACGGGAAGACGACCCTGGTTGACGAAATGCTCAAACAGTCAGGAACCTTCCGCACCAATGAGCGGGTCGAGGAGCGGATCATGGACTCCAACGACCTCGAGAAAGAGCGGGGCATAACCATATTCTCTAAAAACGCTTCTTTTAATTACAAAGACTACAAGATAAACATAGTCGACACGCCGGGACACGCCGATTTCGGCGGTGAGGTCCAGCGCGTTCTCGACATGGTTGACTCTGTCCTGCTGGTTGTGGACGCCTTTGAGGGAACCATGCCGCAGACCAAGTACGTGCTCAAAAAGTCCCTTGAATTCGGGCACCGACCCATCGTGGTCGTGAACAAGATCGACAGGCCCAACTGCCGCCCGGAACAGGTTGTTGACATGGTTTTCGACCTGTTCATAGAACTCAACGCCACGGATGGACAGCTTGATTTTCCGGTCATATTCGCCTCTGCCAAGAACGGCGATTCGCACTATTCCCTGTATGACGACCATGACAACATGGTGCCTCTCTTTGAAACGATAATCAAGCACGTGCAGGCCCCCGGGGGCGACGCGTCACTCAATTCCCAGTTCCTCATTTCGGCGGTGGAATACGACAACTACATCGGGAAGATCGGTACCGGCAAGATCCATAACGGCATCATCCGGGCTGGCGACGAGGTGACCCTTATCAAGCAGAAGGGCGGCGAGCCGATAAAAGGGAAGATCACGAAACTCTTCGAATTCAGGGGCCTGAAAAAAACCGAGATACAGGAGGCCAGCGCCGGCGACGTCGTGGCCATCGCGGGTTTTGACAAGATCGACCTGGGCGACACCATTGCCGGCGGCGACGACCCGAAGGCGCTCCCCTCGATCAAGATAGACGAGCCCACCATAGCCATCACCTTCCAGGTGAACGATTCGCCGTTTCTCGGCAAAGAGGGCAAATTCGTTACTTCCCGGCATATCTGGGAGCGGCTGGAAAAGGAGCTTGAGACCAATGTCAGCCTCGTCATAGAGCGGTCGGAAAACAAGGACTCCTTCACTGTGAAGGGCCGCGGCGAGCTCCAGCTGTCGATACTCATTGAAAACATGCGCCGGGAGGGATACGAATTCCAGGTTTCCCGTCCCCAGGTCATCTACAAGGATATCAACGGTGAGGTTCACGAGCCGATGGAGCTGGCTCTCATCGACGTGGGCGATGAATTTTCCGGCGTGGTGATCGAAAAACTGGGTAAGCGGCGCGGAGAGCTCGTCAGCATGAACCAGGGGAGCGATGGATACACCCGGCTGGAATTGAAGGTTCCCTCCCGGGGTCTAATCGGTTTCCGGGGCGAGTTCCTGACCGATACCCGCGGCACAGGCATACTCAATCATATCTTCGACGGTTACGCTCCTTTTAAAGGCACGATACCATCGAGGAACCGCGGTGTGCTGATAGCAATGGAAGACGGCATTACGAATGCGTATGCCCTTGACAATCTTCAGGATCGAGGGACGCTTTTCGTCGGATCCGGCGTCCCTGTCTACGAGGGAATGATAATCGGAGAGAACAGCAGGGAAAACGACATGGAAGTCAACCCGTGCAAGACTAAAAAGCTCACCAATATGCGGGCATCAGGATCCGATGAGGCCATACGCATCACTCCGCCGAGACTGTTTTCCCTGGAGCAGTCCATTGAGTACATCGATGACGATGAACTCCTTGAAATCACTCCGAAAAGCGTGCGTATGCGGAAACGCATACTAAAGGCGCTGAACAGGAAAAGGACTGATAAATATAAAATATATGATGACCGCAAGCGGGCCTGACCCATGGAATATGCGATACGCGTATCGCATATTGCCAGCCGATGAAAATATAGTATTGACATCCCCGGCTATTCCTCTTTAATAACACTCGTAGTTCATTGATTTCAATCCTTCCATCGGGATCAGACGGGACGGATTGACCACTTTTTTTTTGACGCTGGTTTGCGCATAACCCGGTTGTGTATTCGAAGGGAGGGCCTCGCGGAGCAGGATTTAAAACCGCGATTTCAGGGTGTCGGTAATTTTTTTAAAAAAATTTTCATGAAATTCCTGTTCCGGCAGTATATTATATAGTAGAATCGGGGATTGTATGCAGCACAAAAGGATTATTTTATACATTGTAACGGTAATAGCGGTATGCTGCTCAATTGTACTGCTTTCCCAGCCGTCCCAGCATACCTGGCAAAAGATTTTCGGCGGGGAGGACGTTGCCGGCGGCAGCATAGAAGATATACCCGCGCAGGTTGTCAACGCGAAAGATGGAGGATATGTAATATCCGGGACGAGCCAGGGCCAGGATGAGGATTCGCCCCGCGGAATGTACGCGGCAAAGCTTGATAAAACAGGCAAAATACTCTGGATAAAGTATCCCGCCGGCGATATCAACTATCATGCAAATCCCAATGTGTTTGCCGGGACAGCTGACGGCGGCTACCTCTTCGGGGGCAGGAAGTACTTCTCGATCGGCTTAACGAAGCTCGACGGGAACGGCGAGATCGTCTGGGATAGAAAATACGAGCTGGAAAACGTGAAAAATGTCTTATTTGTCACGGAAATGAGAGACGGCACCATATCCGCAATTCTTTCCGGCCGCGGAGGGAACAAGTCCGTGCTGTTGAAACTTGATAGAAAAGGAAGCGTTCTCTCTTTTAAAAGGCTCGCAAAAGACATCGAGGGATTTCAGGCCGGCAGCATATCCTACACCAGGGACGGCTTTTTTATCATGTCGGGCACAAAATACACCAACGGATATAATTCCATCAATACCTATATTCAGGACCTGCGGCTGATGAAGCTTGATGCTGAAGGAACCGTGATCTGGGACCGGAGTTATGGCGGCGTTAAACAGGATTTCGGACGCTACGCCTCTGGTACGGCCGACGGGGGGTTTGTCGCCGCGGGCTGCTCCTCGTCCTTCAATAACAGGAATGAGTGGGATTTTTATATAGTCCGCGTGAACGCAAACGGTAACAGGCAGTGGGAAAAGAATTACGGCGGTGTCGATACGAATTATATTCGCTCCTGCTATGAGACGACCGATAGCGGATACATATGCGGCGGCACCAGGATCGGGAAGGCCGGCAGCCAGTACCTGCTGATAAAACTCGATGCCAGGGGCAACAGGGTCTGGGAAAAGCTCTACGGCTCAGGAAAATTGAATCTCATGATGAACGGCTTTGCGGTTGCCGCCGATGGAGGATATGTTTTTGTCGGCCAGCTGGAAAATCCGCCCGCGGCATTGATTGATAATTACGCGGTGAAAACCGACGACAAGGGGAGTACAGCTCCGTTTCCTGCCCGATAGAAAAACCTGAATACTATCACTTCAAAGGCAAATCCGCCGATCTACATCCTCACTAATAATTTTTATGTGGATAATCACTAATTATTTGATATAGCACATCACTGAGCAAGCATAATCAGCCTCGTCCAGATAATTTCCTCATAATTCTTTACACTCGTCTGATTCTTCCCGTAAGGAATGTATTGACAAAATTAAATCCACGGGTTGACATTGTTCAATTTTTCATAGGGGGAACAAATGAAAATTTCTGAAGTTGCGGCTATCGTAACCGGCGGAGCCTCGGGCCTTGGCGAAGCCGTGGTTCGCGGCATCATATCCAGGGGAGGCAAGGCCGCCATCCTGGACCTTGCCGATGATAAGGGGAATAAGCTTGCCGGTGAACTGGGCGGTTCCGCCATATACTGCAAAACTGATGTTTCAAGTGAAAGCGACGTAGTCGGGGCCATTGACCAGGCGGTAAAGAAATTCGGGAAGATCAACGTTGTTGTGAATTCGGCAGGAATCGCGCCGGCGGGGAAAATAATCAGTAAAAAAGGCCCGGCGGACCTGAGGCAGTTTGAGCTCACCGTGAAGGTAAACCTTATCGGAACCTTCAATGTGATCAGGCTCGCGGCAATGAAGATGTCGGAGAACGCTCCCAACGGTGAAAACGAGCGGGGTGTTATCGTCAACACGGCCTCCGTGGCGGCGTTCGACGGTCAGGTCGGGCAGGCGGGATACGCCGCGTCCAAGTGCGGAGTCGTGGGAATGACTCTCCCTATTGCGCGTGACCTCGCGGCATACGGCATACGGAATGTTACCATCGCGCCGGGTATTTTTGATACGCCCATGATGGCTGCCTTTTCGGAAGAGGTCAGGACTTCCCTCGGGCAGAGCGTTCCATTTCCATCAAGGCTGGGACGGCCGGACGAATATGCCGCAATGGTGATACATGTCATTGAAAATACCATGCTTAACGGTGAAACTATAAGGCTGGACGGCGCGCTTCGCATGGCGCCGAAATAAGATGTTATCTGATATCACGAGGAACGCAGACCTCACCCCCTCGATGCGGCCGTCTTAGTATACCCCCCAAACCCCCCATAGGGGGGCTTTTGAGGCTAATTCTGATCATATAAATCCCCCTCCGGGGGATTTAGGGGGGCTTTTAGGATAGCCACGCGCCGGAGGCGGGGTGAGGGTTATTCCAATTTATAATCAGGGGGAAAAACGTGAAAGAAGCGGTTATTGTAAGCGGATGCCGAACTGCCCTGGGGAGCTTTAATGGCTCCCTTGCGGGGATGGGAGCAACAAAACTGGGCGCGCTTGTCATGGAAGAGGCTGTGAAGCGGGCCGGCATATCAAAGGAAGTGGTCGATGAAGCCATCATGGGGATGGTTCTCCCCTGCGGTTACGGCCAGAACCCGGGGAAGCAGGCGGTAATCCAGGCGGGCCTTCCATGGCACGTCGAGGGAATTACCGTAAACAAGGTCTGTGGCTCCGGACTGAAAGCGGTGATGCTCGGCGCCCAGGCGATCGCGGTAGGCGACGCTGATGTCGTCATCGCCGGCGGGATGGAGAACATGTCCATGGCCCCGTACTATCTCGACAAGGCCCGTTTCGGCTACCGCATGAACGCGGGAAAGATCGAAGACCACATGGTCCATGACGGCCTCTGGGATATCGTGAACGATTTTCACATGGGCATATCGAACGAACTTTGCTCCGAGAAATACAATATAACACGGGAAGACCAGGACCGCCACGCGGCCGAATCGTACCGCCGGGCCCTTGATGCGATCAGTGCAGGCAGGTTCAAGGATGAGATTATCCCCGTTCCAATCCCGAAGCGGAAGGGTGAGACTGTCCTCTTTGACACGGACGAATGCCCGCGGGAGACTTTATACGAAGAGCTGTCAAAAATGAAAGCCGCCTTCAAACAGGGCGGGGTGACCACTGCCGGCAATTCCTCCGTCATAAGCGACGGCGCGGCAGCGGTGGTGCTGATGTCGCGGGAGAAGGCGAAAGAGCTCGGCTGTACGGTCCGCGCCACCATCGGCGCCCAGGCTTCCTACGGCATCGACATGAAATATGTCCTCGTTGCCCCGATATGGGCAATAGGCAAGTGCCTTAAAAAAGAGGGTATATCGACAGGCGATGTGGACCTGTACGAGATAAACGAGGCCTTCAGCGGCGCCTTTGTGGCGGTATCGCGGGAATTGAAGCTTGATTCATCAAGGGTTAACGTCAACGGCGGCGGGGTAGCCCTCGGGCATCCCATCGGCGCCAGCGGATGCCGCGTGCTCATTACACTTCTGCATGAGATGGAGCGCCGCGATAACCATGTCGGGTGCGCGTCCCTCTGCCTCGGGGGCGGTGAGGCCGTGGCCATGGTGATCCGGCGGTAGCCTTATATCTCTTTTTCCGTTTCGCGCGCGATGACCATGCGCTGGACTTCTGACGTACCCTCGTAAATGGTCGTCACGCGCGCGTCGCGGTAGAGCCGCTCGATCTTGTTATCCCGTATGTATCCGTACCCTCCGAATACCTGCAGCGCCTTGTATGCGCACCGGTTAAGCGTCTCGGTGGCATAGAGCTTTGCTATCGAGGCTTCCCGTGAAAAGGGGAGTTTCTTGTCCTTGAGGCTGGCCGCGCTCCAGGTCAGGAGCCCTGACGCTTCATGGCCGACGGCGATATCGGCGATCATGTTCTGGATTGATTGGTGCTTTATAATGGCCTTACCGAACTGCTTCCGTTCCCGCGCGTACGACACTGCTTCATGGAGGCAGGCCCCGGTCATGCCTGCGGCCTGGGACGCGATGCCGATCCTCCCGCTGTCCAGGGCATTCAGCGCGATTTCCAGCCCCATGCCGGGTTTCCCCAGGAGGTCGGCTTCCGGCACCTCGCAATCTTCCAGGAACACGCTGACAGTGTTGGAGGCGCTGAGGCCCATCTTCTTTTCATCCTTGCCGATTGTCAGCCCCCTGGCGCCTGCCGGCACCAGGAACGCGGAAAGCCCGTTTTTGCCCTGCGATGTACGGGCGATGAGGATGAAGACCCCGGCATACCTGCCGTTGGTGATGAACTGCTTGGCGCCGTTTATAATGTATGACTTGCCTTTTTTTACCGCCGTAGTATTCATCGATGATGGATCCGAACCGGCTTCAGGTTCGGTGAGGGCAAAGGCCCCCACGTGCTCTCCGGAGGCCAGCGGGATGAGGAACTTTCTTTTCTGTTCGTCGCTGCCGAAATTCAGCATCGGTTCGGTGGTGAGGTTGGTCACGCTCAGGGTAACCGCCACCGAGGCGCAGGAGAAGGCGATTTCCTGGAGGGCCAGGCTGTAGCTGACGGCGCCGGCCGCGGAACCGCCGTAGCTTTCCGGCACCATCATGCCGAAAAGGCCCAACTCGCCCAGCTTCTTCAGGATTTCCGCCGGGTATTCGCCGCGATTATTATAGTCCTGGGCATGGGGTTCAATTTCGCTCCTGGCGAAATCCCGGATCATGTCACGGATCATTATCTGTTCATCGGTCAGCTGAAGATTCATTGATTCCCCCTACGGCGTATAGATGGTGACGATCAGCTCGGTCGCGCTGTTGCCCGGATTCTTCAGCGTGTGCCGTATGCCGGAATTGAAGTGCAGGGATTCATCCTTTTTAAGGCGGTGTTTCTTCTGCCCCACCTGGATTTCCACAATGCCCTTCAGTGTGTAAACGAATTCCTCGCCCTCGTGCTGGTAATTGACGCCCGGGTGCTCGGACCTCGGCGGAATGACGACCCTGAAGGCGCGGAGATGCTCTTTTTTGGCCTGCGGCGTCAGGACTTCATACTGATAGGCTTCCTCTCTTTTTTTGAAGTCCTGTATCCGTTGTTTTTCAAGATCCCTTTCACTGGATTTCCCGCGTTGCAGAAGCTCTCCCGGGTCAATGGTCAGGGCCCGGGCGATCTTTAATATGTCTCCGACCGGGGCGAAGCCGCTCCCATCTTCAATATCCTCCAGATGGGATATGGAAAGACCGGTCATCTCGGAAAGATTCTCGATGGCGACCTTCTTTTTTATCCGCATGGAATGTATCTTTATTCCGGTTGGATTTTTCTCTTTAAGTGACTGTTTTTTTCCCATGAATACCTCGCAGGTTACATTGCGCCGAAGATGAAACCGGCATTGGCGTATCCCTCGTAATTGAATCCGCCGTTCCTGAGATAATAGAAGCCGCAGCGGAATCCGCCCTCCAGGGTCAGGGCGGCGTTTTCGCCGAGGCGTATGTTAACGCCAAGGGCAATGCCAACCGGGATGAAAACGCCGAATTTTCTTTTCCAGACATGGTCGAAATAGAGATAATACAGGCCGTACAGCTGGTAGGTGGGAGGCGCCGATGCAAGCGCGGTCAGGTGATACTTGAACTTGTCGCTTCCCCATTCGCTGTTGCGCGTACTGCTGGCGTGCCCTGTCAGGAGCTGGATGCCGATAAGGGGGCCCATCCAGAACCGGACAATCTCGGATTCGGCAAGACGGAAGGCGAAGACATTTTCGATTTTGGCCCGCATGAAGCGGCGGAACTGGAACCGCCCGCCCGCCAGGGTGGACCCCTCGACTCCGGCGTTCAAACGGTTATGATAGGTGTCAGATTCATTTCCCGATTCCAGCAGCAGCCCGGCGCCGTACACCGAATTTTTAGTGGAGTACACGACCCGGTAATCGTTGCCGTTGTCGACAATTCTCATCATGTCAACTTTCCCGTACCCCCCGGTTCCATAAAACCCGAACCCGATGGGAAATGCAGGGGCGGACATCAATAATACAAAAAAGGAAACAACAAGTGTCTTTTTCATCCAATACCTCTCGTGTATGCCAATGTGATGCACAGAAAAATGTATTATGTCAAGTAATGTTTTTTAAATTTTATTTGTTTATTCCGCTGATCATCTATATTTTAAGTTATCATAATAAATTTCAAAAACCTTTCGCACGGGATACCATGGTAGTAACCGCGGTGTCCCCCGATCCAGGAGGTGCATCATGTCCGCTCAAGAGATCTGGGAAGGAATGGTACGGGTCGATTCTAACGTAACTGACAGGGATATCGTGCCGTATCACCTCGAAGACCCCGAAGAAATGATCGAGTTTCTGGACGATGAAACCGAAACCAGGGCTTTGGGAAGAAATGCCGTGAACAGGGAAAATGAAATGGAGGTGATGGGGACGTACCTGCATTAAGCTGAAATTTTTCTACAGCCACATCCTCCCTGATTTGCGGAAGGGGAGCGTTATGTGCGCTTTTCCTTCCGCAGACGCTCGATGAGCCGCGCAAGAAAGGTATTCGCGTCTTCGGGAATTACGTAATCCGATATATCGATGATGGGAGCCGTTTCGCTTGTGTTGATTGATACGATGATCTCGGAATCAACAATGGATGCAGTATGCTGGATCTGGCCTGATATGCCGAAGCCGAGATAGAGGCGCGGACGGATGGTCTTGCCCGTCTGGCCGATCATGCGCTCCTCGCCGCACCAGTTGTTGAAAACCGGCACCCGCGTCGCGCCCACCTCGCCGCCCAGTATCTCCGCGATTTCAAACAGCCTGTCAAAGTTGCGCTTCGACCCGAGTCCCCGGCCGCCCGCGATGACCACCGAGGCCTGTTCCAGGGGAACCTTCGGTTTGTCCCACCGTAGCGGCGGTTCAAGGCTTTCAATGCGGAGTTTTGACATGTCGTACTCGAAGGGGAGCCGCACGATTTCGGTTTTTACCCCGCTTGTTTCCTTCCTGTCGAAAACGCCCTGCTGCACGGTGGCCATCTGCGGACGGGTATGGGGACAGATGACCGTGGCTATGGCGTTGCCGCTGTAGGCGGGCCGCTGCATCACAAGGAGGCCCTTCCCGTACTGCTCCGAATCCATGATGCACAGGCCGGTACAGTGGGAAGTGAGACCGGTGGAAAACCGCTGGGCAAGTCGCGGGGCCAGGTCGGCTCCGGCTTCAGTGGAAGGAAAGAGCACGATGGAAGGCCGGTGCTTTTCAATGAGCCCGGTGTAGAGGT
>CAZZHU010000166.1:0-9568 GCA_964654045.1 uncultured Leptospirales bacterium | reverse complement strand
GGGCCTGAAGGTAAGCATTGACAATGCCGCCTGCACCGGGTGTGGTGTCTGCGTCAGTGAATGCTTCACCCGTGCGCTGTCGCTGGGCGATGCCGGGATCGTCTGGGACGAAAACCTGTGCAAGGGCTGCGGGCACTGCGCCACTGTATGTCCCGAGAAAATCATTGCCATTTCCGTGGATAATGTTGAAGAAGCCATCAAGGACATTATGGGCAGGATCAATGAACGCGTGAACATCGGACCGGACAATAAATAACCGGCTACGCGCCGGGACTCTTCCATTGCGCCGCAAGACATATGCAATGCAGCCGCGGGTGCCTGATTACCGCTACATGAAAAAACTCATACTGATCATTTCAATTACCCTGATTGTATCGGGCGCACGAGCGCTGCGTGCACAGGATACCACTGGAAAACCCGAAGACCTCAAACCGGCCAGCGAGCATCATCATAAAGGGTCCATCAGTGTCCTGGGGGGAATTACCATGGCGGGCATACAGGGGGAATTCACCTTCATACCGCACATGGGGATCAGGGCTGTCGGTCTCTGCATACTCGGAGCGGATTTCAATTCCATGAACAGGGATGAATACATATTTTCAGCCATAATCACGCCGGTGCTGCACCTGGCCCCGGAGCTTGAAATCCTCGATCCTGTTCTTATGCTGGGTCTCGTCTATTCGTATCATCACTGGGAAGTAAGATCAAATCATATCGGCATCAACAGGGCCTCCGCCATCAGGAAGGGAAATCTTCACGATGTTACCTTTGGCGCCGGATTGGGTTTTTTATTCAAATTCGCCGGCCGCTTCAAAACCGGGATTAACCTGTGGCTCAATTATGATTACGGCGTCGTCACAACCCTTACCCTCAGGAAAAAAAAGGGGAACAGGATACTGCTCCCCGTTCCCCTCGTCGAATTTACCGCGCAGTTTTAAACGATGCCGCTTATCGCCGTACGGGGCCTTCCCCTGACCGCCGCATGAAATTAATTCGCGCCCAGGGTTATGTAATAATCGAGCATCTGCTTGTCATCGGGCGAAAGATCGAAAAAATATATGGCCATCCTGCAGGTCCCGTTCTCATTATCATCCACGCGCACAACTTTACCGGACCCTTTGAAAAATTCGAAGGAATTGGGCTTCATGAAAGTAACCCTGACAATGGTTCCGACGGCCAGCCTGTCAACAGCGTTTATCAGCATCCCGCTGGCGCTGATATTTATTGAACGGGAGGTTGTTATTTCACGGTAGCCGGGTCTCGCGGTTTCCTCCCTGGTTACTATTCTGACGTTGAACTGGTTATTGAGGCGGACAAATTCCCTCTTGCCGCTTGCCCGAGACATGCAGTGCGCCCTCCCGTTATTACCGCCGCTAGTGCAGTCAGTTATAAAAAAAAAGGATGCCTGTAGCATCCATTTTCCCGAATATCATGGCATGCATCATGCCCTGGTATCAATGTTAAATCCCTTATTGGCTTCCTTGAAACTCTGCAATTGAGTCGGTTTTTTCGTTTCGGGCTTTGCCGTTTCATTTCCCTGCTGCTTCATGGTCTCAATAGGTCCCCGGGGCATCAGGCTTTCGTTAACTTTCTGGATAGCCATATAAACCTCCCTTTATATGCCGCAGGATAGTACTATGTCCCTGTCCATCAAAAAATCCTGCAAACGCTAAATCCTTTTGATAATATAAATCTAATGAACGGGCCCTGATTATTCAAGAAAAAAACAAAACGGGATAAAAAATCCGCTTCCCCGTGCCGGTTTTAACCGTATAAGTGAAAATTTTGTTGATTTATTATCATATAAAAATTGTTTGATTACTCAATTGAACCGTGCCAGTATGGGCAACCGACGCGGCCCGGTACGGGTTGACAATTGTAACGTATACGGATATTGACTTGAGCAAGACCTATCACATAGAAACCTTCGGATGCCAGATGAACAAAAACGACTCCGAGCTGATGGCCCTTTCTCTTTTGGAGAATGGCTTTCAGATCGCGGAAAACGGCGAGAAGGCGGATATCACCATATACAACACCTGTTCCGTGCGTGAACATGCCGAGAACAGGGTCCTTTCCCGGATACGCTCTCACCGTAAAAGAATCCGGGACGGCAGCGGCATCATCGTGGTGACGGGATGCATGGCCCAACGCCTGGGGGAAGGACTCATCACCAACGACATTGCCGATATGGTTATAGGGCCCTACCAGTCTCCTGATATCGGAATACTGCTGCGCCGGCACCTGGAAGACCGCGAAGCCCGCGCATTTCTTTCCCAGGATATCAGTGATTTTTCGGGAAGGATCAGGAACGGTCTCTACCGGGTTAGCGGCACCCCCGAATGGCATCAATGGGTAACCATCACCCATGGATGCGAAAACTACTGCTCCTACTGCATCGTCCCCTCCGTCCGCGGAAAGCTCATATCGTTCCCATCCGGCCGCATTCTCGATTACATCCGTTCCCTTGCGGGACGCGGTATCAGGGAGATAACCCTCCTCGGCCAGAACGTCAACCAGTACGGCACCGACAGCGATGATCTTCCCTTCCATGAGCTTCTCGAAGCCGCTGCCGGCATCGGCGGCATGGAAAGAATTAACTTCATAACATCGCATCCCAGGGACTTCTCCGACGATATCCTCCATGTCATACGGGACATGCCGAACATATCACGGTCGATACACCTTCCCCTTCAGAGCGGTTCGGACCGGATCCTGGAACGCATGAACCGCGGTTATACCTTCCCGGATTACATGAGGATCGTTGAAAAGATCGGGAAACTGCCGGGAAGCTATTCTCTTTCAACGGACCTGATCGTGGGCTTTCCCGGCGAAAGCGACGATGAATTCCGAGAAACGCTCCATGCCGTGGAAACGATCCGCTTCGATGATGCCTTCACCTACGCATATTCGCCGCGAAGGGGGACGCCGGCATATTCGCTGGATGAATCCCTTACCAGGGAGGGAAAAAGCTCACGCCTCTCTGAGCTCATCGCCATCCAGCGGGGCATTTCGAAGCAGAAATTGAAGGAACGGATCAACAGCGTCGAGGAAGCCATCATCGAGCGGCTCAGCAAAAAATCCATCGATCGCGTCATGGGGAAAACCTATCTCAACCATGTCGTGATCACCCCCGGGACGAGGGACGATATAGGGAAGAAAATCAAGGTGAAGATCAGCGGCGTGGCGGGCTCCACGCTGCAGGGAACCAGGATTGCGTAGGGCGGCCGTCATACTGTCTGCCGCGCTGCTGTCTGCCGCGCTGCCGGGCAACCGCCTGCATGGCGCCCTGAAACCCGGGAATTCCGACAGGCAGGACTTCAACGCAATTCAAAAACTGGTCGCCGGAAAAAATTACGACGCGATAAAAAGGGAATCCGCCGCCTTTTTGAAAGAGCACCCGGGAAGCAGCCTTGTCCCCGATGTCCGCCTCATCCTTGCCGACATTGAAACATCTCCCGCGAAAAGCATCTCAAAATACCGGATCGTCATCTCAAAATACAATTACTATAAAAAACGCGATTATGCCCGGTACCGCATCTGTGAAATTGCTTTTCTGCAATCAAAATGGGAACTCCTCGAACAGGAGGCCCGGGAAGGCCTCCGCCTCGGGAAAAGCCTTTACGAGGGAAAATTCCGCCACTATCTGATCATCGCGCTGGCGCATACCGGCGATTACTCCGGGGCGGAGAAGGAATGCCGGCGTCTCATCGACACCGACCACAATTTCCGTACCCTGGCCAGGTCGCTGCTGATCCTTTCGCACATTCTGCGGTCAGCCTCGGGCTTCTCGCGGGAATACATCGCCACGATCAGGGACATAGCCCTCGGTTATGCCGGCTCAGATGCTATACAGGCGACCCTGTACCTTCTCGGTGAATTCTACGAGCACCGGCGGATGTATGATGAATCCTATTCCGCCTATTTCGACCTTGTCTCAAAGTATCCCGGATCCCCGGAGGCGGCCGAAGCTTCAAAGCGGATCAAGTCGCTGACGAAGCATAATCCCCGGCGCGTTTCCTATCTCCCCGGAAAAAAGATTGTTGATGACACCGACAGGATCGACATAAGTCCGGAGACTGACATGCCCGAAGAAGAGGAGCCGCCTGTTTTTTATTCGATTTCGGTGGGCCCCCTCGAATCAGCGCGCAAAGCCGCGGAGCTGAAAGCGCTCCTGAAGGAGTTCGATTTCACCAGGACTGTAAGGCTGAAGAGCGGATATGCCCTTTATATAGGCAAAGGGACTGACGAGGCAGCGGCCCTGAAACTGAAGGTGAGACTCGCGGAGGAATACGGCATCAACGGCCGCATCGTGCGAATTTCCGGCGACGGCGGGCGCTCGTACATCTACGGGGAATAGTACCGCTCGACAATCCCGTGTCCGCGCGGGACCAGCGCCAGAGCACGGCGGATATATCCGGCGATGGAATCACACCTCGAACTCCAGCACAATCCTCGTTCCCCGATCCCGATCAACAGACATCTTTCCTTTCAGCTTCCTCACCAGCATCCTCACAAGGGTAAGACCGAAACCGGGGGAGTTTTCAATATTAATCGATTCGGGAATACCGGTGCCGTTGTCACTGACAACAAGGGTCGCGCGATTACCCCGTGCCGACACAGACACGTTTATCACGCCGTTATCCATGCCGCTAAAGGCGTGCTTCATCGCGTTGGTGAGGAGCTCATTTATGATGATTCCCAGGGGGGATAATACATCAACGCCAAGTACGAGATCATCGAGCTGTTTTTCGATCCTCACCGCGGCGTTGTTGGGGAACATGGCCGTGATCTCGTCAATTAAAGCCGACAGGTAGTTCCTGATCGGTATCTCACGCATGTTCTCCGAGCGGTATAACTTATCATAGAGCACGCTCATGCTCTGCATGCGCCTGGCGGCGTCCTTCAGGGCGGCGACCGCAGACGGATCGCTCACCGTGCTTGACTGCAGGGAGAGGAGGCTCATGACGGTAGTCATGTTGTTTTTGATGCGGTGGTGGACCTCCTTGAGGAGGAGTTCTTTTTCCGCGAGGAGGTTTTTAATTTTCTCGTCGGCACGTTTGCGCTCGCCAATGTCATGGGCCACCACGGTAGCGCCGACAATTCTCCCGTCCTGCCGGATGAAATCGTTATGGAGCTCCACCCACCTGGTTCTTCCGTCCTTTTCCCTGATGCAGTATTCAAGGTTTTCGGGAACCGGCTCGCCCGCGTGAATTTTTTTAATCCGCTCGATGAGAAGCGCTTTGCTCTCATCGGTCAGTATGTCGAGCGTATTCATGGTGAGAAGCTCTTCTTCCGTATACCCGGTATACTCGCAGATAAGCGAGTTAACCCTCACAAAGCGGCCCCTGGAGAAATCGACTTCCCAGATCCCGGCCGGAGCATGGGTGAAAAGCTGCCGGTATTTTTTCTCGCTCTCGCGCAGTGAATCTTCAGCGCGCTTCCGCTCCGTGACGTCGCGGATGATTTCGATGGCGCCGATCCGCTGGCCCGAGGAATCAAACAGCGGCGCCGCCGATCCCCAGAGATATATCCCTGCTCCCTGGTTCATATTCGGTATGTAGGTTTCAGCATAAACATTGTTTTCCACGCGCCGCACATACGTATATTTCGCCTCCAGCTCGGCCATCGTGAGATCGACAAGATCGATCAGGATCGGCCTCCGTTCGCCGTAAAAAGGTATTGCGTATGCATAGTTTCCTTTTCCCAGCATATCCTCCTTTTTCACGCCGGTCATGAGCTCCATTGCCTTGTTCCAGTAGATCACCTTCCGTTCCCGGTCTATAACAAAGGTGGCATCGGGGAGAAATTCGATGATGTCATCCAGCTGCCGGAGGGTCGCGTTCAGCTTATCTTCGGCCCGCTTGCGCTCGGTGATGTCGTCCACGAATCCTTCGATTCCCTGCACCCTGCCGGTTTCGTCATACACGGGCCACGCGTACAGGTAGCCGATGGCCAGGCTCCCGTCCTTTTTCTTGAACTCTCCCTCGAATTTCCGCAGCGAATCGCTGCCGGTGATCATGGCGACATTCCTTTCCCGCTGCAGCGGATTGGCATAAAGCCTCGTGACTTTCTTGTCAATGCTGGCCAGCAGCTCATCGGAGGAACCGTAGCCGAGCATGGAGGCCAGCGCCGGGTTGATTGAAACCAGTTCGCCACCGGTATTGGTCTGAAATATGCCCATGATGGAATTTTCGAAGATTCGCCGGTACCGCTCCTCGCTCACCCGCCGTATCTCCTCGGCCCGCTTTCGCTCGGTGATATCCATCAGGGACGCGACACTTTTCATGGTTCCCGGGATCATGTCAACCGTGAGCGAAATATCACGGATATCACCTGACTTTGTTATAAACCTGAATTCGTATTGCCTGGGAACGTCATCTTTCTTCTCCCTTCTCGAACGGTTTATGGCAAGCATCCTGCCCAGGTCTTCTCCGGTTACGAAATCCGTCCACTTTTTCCTGCCCTCTACCTCCTGCCTCGAATAACCTGAAAGATATTCAAATTGAGCGTTCACATGACTGATAACGGCATCCTCATTAAAAATAACGGTTGCCGTCCCGGTATTTTCAAATATTGCCCGGTAGTTCTTTTCACTCTCACTGATCAGGGTTTCTTTCTCTCTGAGCGCACGATGGGCTTCATGAAGCCTGAAGGCCATATTGATTGATGCAGCCAGCACCGTCATGCCGGTATTCTTGACCACATATCCATATGAGGTAATTCTCTCGACCCTTTCCACAATGTCCTTTTCCGTGTGCGAGGAGAGGAAAACCACGGGGATGTCATGGCTCTTCAGAATCTCACGGGCAACCTCGATCCCATCCATGCCGGAGTCGAGATCGATATCCATGAGGATGAGATTGATTTCATCCTCAGCAACGCGGACCTTCTCTATTGCTTCGGCGCCGCTATGCACGGTAATTACCCGGTACCCCATGCCGGTAAGCGCCTCTGCTTCCTCCATGGCCGTTAACATTTCATTTTCAACCAGAAGAATACTTATTTGCGCGGAATCAACACGATCCGACATGAGCACCTCTATACAGCTCGGAATCAATTAACCGCAATCACATAGTAGAGCTACATGGCTGCAGGAAGCAGTAGAAAACAGCAAAAGTGTATTCCTTCAAGAATATAATTTGATTGACCATACTCTTTAATAGATATCAAAAACTTATTATAATGTCAATGTATTCTGATGAATAGATTATCAAGAATTCCGTGTTGCAATAAACATCGAAAAGATTTGACATGAAATCCCAATTCCCCGGCATGGTAAAATTTTAAGGCCGGCTATCATTCACTTCAGGGGAAATTTATGCACACAAATTAGATTTTGCAACTGTATGGGCGCAGGAACACTTTTTTCAGATTGACAGGAATTCCAATTCAACAGTACCGGGTGGAAAACCGGTTGACGCATATATTCAGGCAATATAAGTTCAACACCTGGTAATCAAAAAACAGCTGACTCCTGGATTTCCCAGGGACGATGTCGTAGGCTCGTATATTTTCGGGGAATAGCGATGGATTCCAAGATCACGCCGGCCATGAAGCAGTACCTGGACATGAAGAAGCAGTACCCGGAGGAGGTGCTCTTCTTCCGCATGGGCGATTTCTACGAGATGTTTTTCGAGGACGCCCACATCGCGTCGAAGATCCTTGACATCGCCCTCACCTCGCGGCAGAATGACATCCCCATGTGCGGCATCCCGTACCACGCGGCAGAAAGCTATATCGCCCGCCTCATCAAGGCCGGCAAACGGGTCGCCATCTGCGAACAGATGGAGACCGTCCCTTCCAGCGGGCCGGTGGTCAAACGCGAGGTGGTGAGGGTCGTCACACCCGGCACCGTGGTGGAGGCAAACCTCCTCCAGTCCGATGAAAACAACTTCCTCGCCTCTGTCATAATCGATAAAAACGCCATCGGCCTGGCTTTTGTCGACATATCGACCGGAGATTTTTTTCTTTCATCCCTAAAAAAATCGCCGGACCTGTTCCGCAGCGAAATAATCAAGTTCAATCCGCGCGAGGCGGTAGTCTACGAGGGAGAATCTCCTGACGACGGGACCTATGCGGATTTCATCAGGATGCGCAACATCCCCATCTACCGCATCAACGAATGGCTGTATGACGCGGATTTCATGACGAACATCATATGCGAAACCTTCCGGATTGCCGGCACCAAGGGACTGGGCTTCACCTCCGATCTTGACGTGATGACCGCGGGTTCCATCCTCCAGTACCTTAAAGAGACCCATAAGAAGAGCTTCGACCACCTGAAGTATCCCCGGAAGATACTTTCCGGGGACATCATGACCCTGGACGACGCGACGATATCGAACCTCGAGCTGGTCAAGAACCTCCAGGACGGCACGAAGAACCGCACCCTCTTCGCCGTACTCGATTATACCGGCACCGCCATGGGAAAGCGGGCCCTTGAACGCGGCATACTCCAGCCGCTCCTCGACACGGCCGCGATTGAAAAGAGGCTCGACGTCGTCCAGTACTTCCACGAGTTCCACCGGCTCACGGAGCAGGTCTCGGAGTTCCTGTCCGGCATCCATGACATCGAGCGCCTTATATCCCGCTTCGTCATCGGCAGGACCTTCCCGAGAAATTTCATCGCCCTCATGAATTCGGTAAGGGCCGCCCTGAAAATACGGTCGCTCCTTGCCGAACAGCCCCATGACCTGGTGAGGGACATAGCCGCCCGCATACCAGACCTGGCGGGCCTGGCAGACATGATCAGGGCCGCCATCGAAGACGAGCCGGCCCTGTCGCCGGAGCACGGCAGGGTCATACGGAAGGGCTTCAGCGCGGAGCTTGACCGCATCTACGAGCTGAAGACCAGCGCCAAGAACTGGATCGTCGATTACCAGGAGGAGGAGAAGAAAAAACTCGGCATCCCCACCCTCAAGATCCGCTACAACAAGATCCTCGGCTACTATATCGAGGTTAGCAAGGGGCAGGCTTCGGGCATTCCGGAATCATATTACCGTAAGCAGACCCTGGTCGGCTCGGAGCGGTACACGACAGAAAAGCTGCAGACCTTCGAATCCGAGATACTCTCGGCCTCTGAAAAAATAGTGCAGATGGAAAATGACGAGATCGACAGGCTCACGAAGGCGATCCTCGCCGCCCGGAGCGATTTCCAGGCCATGGCGGAGGCCATCGGCGACCTCGACTGCTGCTGTTCCTTCGCCAGATCGGCCACGGAAAACCGCTTTGTCAGACCGTCTTTCAGCCCTGACGGCATCACCCGCATCAGGGAAGGACGGCACCCCGTCGTGGAAAAATACTACACAAAGGAAGTGTTCATCCCCAATGACATCAACCTTGACACGGACGAGAACATAATAAAGATAATCACCGGCCCCAACATGTCGGGGAAGTCAACCTATATCCGCATGTCCGCCGTCATACAGCTCATGGCCCAGGTAGGGTCTTTCGTGCCGGCGCGGGAGGCCGTTCTTTCCATCGCCGACCGCATCTTCACCAGGATCGGCGCCTCCGACAACATATCTCGGGGGGAGTCAACCTTCCTTGTCGAGATGAACGAGAC
>CAZZHU010000165.1:7876-9645 GCA_964654045.1 uncultured Leptospirales bacterium | reverse complement strand
GATCCGTCGCCGTATTTCCTGTAATACCGCCCGAAGGCCCTGACCATGGCGTCGCGGTTCTTTTTATAGTATTCCGTGAAGAGCTTCCCGGCCCGGGCCGGGTCATCACGGTTGTCTTTAATTATCCTGTACGATTCATACTGCATGTTCAGGGCTCCGGAAAAATCCTCCATGCTGCCATTTTCTTTCTTGCAGCCGCCTCCGATAACCAGCGAGGCAATTATAACCGCAACGATTATACCGAATTGCTTTTTCATGGATCCTCTCCCTGAGCATGAAGTGGGCCAGGGTCATGTATTTTCAAGAACTTTTCTGAAATATTCCGTATCTGCTGCTTCAGCTACTTCAGGGACACACCTTATTTGCGGGCACCGGGAGCGGCAACAGTGTGAGGTAATCAATGTCTCACTACTTCTTTTTTCTTCCACAGCAGATAGATTGCCGGATATACGAGTAGTTCCATGATAAAGGATGTGAACAACCCCCCCACCATTGGGGCTGCGATGCGCTTCATCACGTCCGAGCCGGTACCCATGGACCACATGATAGGCAGGAGGCCCATGGAAGTGGCCATGACCGTCATGATCTTTGGACGGATTCGCTTAACCGCTCCATGAACGATGGCTTCCTTCAGGTCGGAAAGATTATTCAGCATCCCCTTCTTTTTAGCCTCATCGTACGAGAGATCCAGAAAGAGGAGCATGAACACACCGGTCTCAGCGTCAAGGCCCATGAGGGCTATCATGCCAACCCAGGCCGCGATCGAAGTGTGGTAACCGAGTGCGAACATGAGCCATACCGCCCCGATCACGGAAAACGGCACGGCAAGCATGACTACGATCGCCTTAAAGGCAGACCTCGTGTTCATGAACAGGAGCACGAAAATCAGCAGGATAGTTATCGGCAACACTATCTTCAGCCGTTCGGCGACGCGCTGCATGTTCTCATACTGCCCGCTCCAGGTGAGGGTATAGCCGACGGGCATTTTCACATGCTTCCTGACCACCAGCTTGGCCTCATCCACAAAGGAGCCTATATCCCTGTCTGCAATATCGACATAGACATAGCCGGCCAGCCTGCCATTCTCATCGCGTATCATCGAGGGACCGTAGGTCAGCTTGATGTCCGCTACTTCTTTCATGGGCACCTGCATGCCGTCCATGGTCGTGATAAACACGCGCTCCAGATCATCGACCTGTGTGCGCAGGGCGCGCGGGTACCGCACATTGATCGAATACCGCTCCCTCCCCTCTATTGTTGTTGACACAGTATCGCCGCCGATGGCGCTCATCACCACTTCCTGAAAGTCCTCTATGGAGAGTCCGAACCGCGCCAGGGTCTCACGCTTCGGTATGAGGTCAACATAAAAGCCGCCTCCGACCCGCTCGGAGAAAACGCTTCTAGTTCCCTTGACTTTTTTCATTACTGATTCGATCTCCGCGCCGATACGCTGTATCTCGTTAAGATCAGATCCGAAGATCTTGATGCCCACGGGCGTACGCACCCCGGTCGTGAGCATATCGATCCTGCCCTTTATCGGCATGGTCCAGGCGTTGCTGTTGCCCGGAATCTGAAGCTTTTCATCCATCAACGAAATGAGTTCATCATAGGTGATTCTATCAGGCCAGACATGGCGCAGCAGCCACTTGAGGGGAACCGGGGCCCATGCGGAATACCATCGTTTTTTTTCACGCCATTCACTCTGCGGCTTCAGGTTTATCGTCGTCTCCATCATTGAAAAGGGTGCCGGGTCCGTAGATGTATCCGCC
>CAZZHU010000165.1:0-7765 GCA_964654045.1 uncultured Leptospirales bacterium | reverse complement strand
CTGTCCTGCATGAGGAGAAGGTTCCGCGCTTCGGTGACGGATATGCCCGGCAGTGTTGTGGGCATGTAGAGTACGGTGCCTTCATTCAGGGGCGGCATGAATTCCGACCCGAGTCGGAAATAGACCGGGAGGGATATCAGCACAAGCGCCGTTGCGCCTGCTATGACCCGCTTCGGATGCTCCAGCACCCAGCGGCACGGGGGATCATACAGCCGGAACAGGAACTTGCTTACCGGATGTTTCTCTTCAGGATAATATTTTCCCACGAACAGGTTTGTTGCCGCAGCAGCGAGCCATTTGGGCTTCAGGTGAAACGGCTCAAGTCTGGTGAAGAGCATACGCACCGCAGGATCAAGGGTCACGGCAAGTAGCGAGGCGATGGCTATGGTCAGTGTCTTCGTCCAGGCCAGGGGCGTGAAGAGCCTCCCTTCCTGGTCCACCAGCGTGAACACAGGAAGGAACGCCACCGCTATCACCAGGAGCGAGAAGAAGACCGACGGCCCAACCTCCATGAGGGCCTCCAGTCGCACCTCGTGGAAGTCGCCCTTGCGACCCCCCTCTATCCACAATTGAATTTTCTTGTAAGCGTTCTCAACCTCGACGATCGCCCCATCCACCAGCACGCCGATGGATATGGCAATCCCGGCAAGGCTCATGATGTTCGACGATATGCCGAAAAAATACATTGGAATGAAAGCCAGCCCGACGGATATGGGGATGGTGATGATGGGAACCATGGCCGATGGAAAATGCCAGAGGAACAGGAGGATGACCAGGCTCACGATCAGCATCTCCATCAGGAGCTCTTCTTTCAGGTTATCTATCGATCTCTGAATGAGATCCGAGCGGTCATACACAGTTTTGATTTCCACGCCCTGCGGCAGAGTCGGCTTCAGGTCCTCAATTTTTGCCTTTACCCGCTCGATGACATTCAGGGCGTTCTCGCCGTGTCGCATGACCACGATACCGCCCACGACATCGCCGAGGCCGTCGAGCTCGGCCAAGCCGCGGCGTATCTGGGGTCCCAGCGTCACGGTCGCTACGTTTTCCAGCAGGACCGGCGTTCCCCTGCTCGCTTTGATCACAACCTTTCTGAGATCATCCTCGCTCCTGATGTATCCCTTGGCCCGCACCATATATTCCTTACCGGACCATTCTATGAGGCGGCCACCCGCCTCGTTGTTGTTCCGCTTAATCGCGTCAATGACATTCATGAGTGACAGCTTGTACGCGTGGAGCCGGTCCGGGTCCACGATGACCTGGTACTGCTTTTCAAACCCGCCAATGCCTGCCACCTCGGAGACACCCGGCACGCTCTGGATCGCGTATTTGAGAGTCCAGTCCTGGAACGAGCGCAGATCGGCCAGGTTGTGCGTCCCGGTCTTATCGATCAGGACATACTGGAACACCCACCCCACACCGGTCGCGTCAGGACCTATCTCGGATTTCACGCCGGCCGGGAGGCTTCCCTGTATCTTGGACAGGTATTCGAGGACGCGGCTCCTGGCCCAGTAGATATCGGTGCCGTCCGCGAAGATGACATATACGTAGGAAAATCCGAAATCGCTGTATCCGCGGATCGCCTTTACCCGGGGAGCCCCTAACAGCGCGGATATTATAGGATAAGTGACCTGGTCCTCGATGATGTCCGGGCTCCTGTCCCATTTGGTGTACACGATCACCTGGGTGTCCGACAGGTCCGGGATAGCATCAAGGGGAATGTTGTATATCGCGTACACGGCATAGGCGATTACCGCGGACATGAGCAGTATCACCAGCATTTTGTTGTGCGCGGAGAAGGATATGATTTTTCTTATCATACAATCATCCTAATTCAAATTCTTACTCGTCAATTTTAACCGCTTCCGACCGTTTCCACCCTCACCCGCGCTCCGCGCGCCCTCTCCCATTTAACTCGGGAAAAAGGAGAGGGCTATCGTAAAATAGGATTTTCAGACACGCCCCCTCTCCCCTAGGGAGAGGGGGTCCGGGGGGTGAGGGCAATAATTCCAAAGCCTAATGCTTCTGCCCGCCGGCAGCCTCTTTAAATACGGCCTTTAATGACGATTCAGAGTCGACAAGGAAATTCGCCGACGTTACCACTTTCTCGCCCCCCTTCAGCCCGGAGATCACCTCGTAGTAGCCGTCGCCCGACCTTGCTCCGATCTTCACTTCATAGGGCACGATCAGGTCGCCCTTCCCCGCGATAAAAACATAATTGCGTACGCCGGTCTGCATGACCGCCTGTTCCGATACAGCAAGCTTTTTGCCGACATTGTATGTCAGCTTCGCGTCGCCGTACATGTTCGGCTTGAGGACCAGGCCGCCGTTCGGGATCTCCACGCGCGCTTTTAAAACACGCGTGTCCGGGTCCATGAATGGGTTGAGAAAGCTGATCCTTCCCTTGAATGATTTACCCTCCCAGTATGAGAGCGTCACTTCGACCGGCATCCCGGTTTTCACATAGGGGAGATCGGACTCATGAATATCCAGTTCCCCCCATACCCGGGAAAGGTCCACGATCACCATGAGTGCGTCGTTCATCATGATCTTCTGTCCCTGGAGCACCATTTTCTCGGTCACGTACCCGGACGAAGGCGCGTGGAGCGTGATCGCACGCTCGACTCTGCCCGTGGACCTGATCCGTTCGATCTGGGAATCGGATATATCCAGCAGTCGAAGCCTCTCCCGTGCCGCCCTGCCAATTTCATCCATGGTGCCGGACATGTCATCGTCCTGTACACCCTTGAATTTCTGTCCGGCCTTAAGCGCTGACAGGTATTCCTGCTGGGCCGAGAGGAGCTCCGGGCTGTAAACCGACAGGAGCGGGCTGCCCCTTTTCACGTACTGCCCGGTCTGGTTCACGTATAGTTTTTCGACCCAGCCGCTCACCTTGGTCATGACCTTGAACTGTCTCGTTTCATCAGGAACGATGCGTACCGAGGTGCGTATCTCCTTGCGTATTGACCTGACATTGACCTCTTCGAAAGAGATCCCGATCATATCCCTCTTATCTTTGGCAATTCTAACCGGCGCAAGCCCCGTCGGCGTCACGATCTCTTCTTCACTCCCGCCTGCCTCGAAGGGAACCATGTCCATGCCCATGGAATCCTTTCCGGGTTTATCGCTCACTTCGTTCGGGTTCATTGACGAGCGGTACATCGTCTTTTTTTCTTTGCGCTTTTCTTCTTTTTTGAGAGGCACAAGCTTCATTCCGCAGATGGGGCATTCGCCCGGCTTATCCTGCACGATCTGCGGGTGCATCGGGCAGGTGTAGAGCACCTTCTGCTCCTCCCGGGACGATTTATGCCCGATCGGCAGATAGGTTACCAGAAAATACCCGCCGGTCATAATAACGACAACAACGAGGATGATAATTTTCCATTTATCTTTCATTCCAGGACCTCCACGCCCATCAGGGCGTTCAGTTCGGAATACGACGCATAGTATTCCTTCACGGCCATGTTTAGCTCCTTGCGATACCGCAGCAGCATGCGCACGGTGTCCACCACGGGCATAAACTCGATGGTGCTTGTGCGGTAGCGCGCCAGGGTGGTTTCCAGTGCAAGCTCAGTCTGGGGGATGAGCTTATCATGGTATAATTTGTACAGGTCCCGCCATCTGACCATCTGGCTCACCAGGATCTCGGCGCGGGCGTTTATTTTATTCAATGCGTCCCGGTACAGGTTTCTGGCACTCTCGTTTTTCTTCTTCATTTCATCCACCATGGGAACGTTTTTCTGCCAGAACCAGAAGGGGATGGAAAAGATCGCCATGGCCGATATCATATCATCACGCTTCATCTTTTCCGATTTATACACCGTCGCAGCCCCTCCCATGCCGAGCATCAAGTCAAGGGAGTTCTGCCTCCTCCCGTCCTGACGCTGCATGTATGAAAGCCCGAGTTCCAGGTCCGGGGCAGATTCCGATTTTTTAAGCGCGATTTCATTCTTGCTGATCTCCACATCGAGGGCGAACATTTTCAGTTCCGGGTTCGATGCGGCAATTTCCTCCCTGACAGCCCCGGCCGTGATTTCCCTGAAATCGGGCACCGATAACGCAGCGGCGGTTATATTCACCCTGTTCCCGACAAGATAATAGATGTTTTCTTCGACCTCCTTCTGTTTCTGCTTCAGGCTTATTATTTCCTCATCGATCATGTTGTATTCAATTTTTGCCTTGATGACATTAGTGAGGCTTCCCATCCCCGACTTGGTGGCTGCCACCTCGCTGTCTATCACCAGCCTGATCTGCTTTTTAATCTCCTCAAGAATTCGAATGGACGATACGGTGTACATCAATTCATAATAATTCATCCGGAGCATGTGTAGCATTTTCACCTTCTCGGCCTTGAGCATCACCTGTGACCTTTCATATTCCTGCCGCGCGATTTTATTCTGATAGGGGAGCTTCCCCAGCGGGATCATCTGGGATATGCCGATCTCCTTCGAGGTCATGTCTTCTTTAGTAAAAGAGGGGGATTTTACCGACAGGTTGTTTATTCCCAGCTTTAGCTTCGGGTCTTCCAGGGCTATACTTTGCGGGATCCGCTTCTTCATCATCTGCGCTTCCGCTTCCAGCGCCCTGATGCGCGGGTTTCCCGAAAGCGCGGCCCTTTGCAGTTCAACGAGGGAAGCCGTATCACCATACGATACGGCCCCCAACAGTACTACTGATATGATAAAAAGGTTCCTCATGGTTTCAATAGCCTCTCCTGCACGCCTTTAATAGCGCCGTACGGGCATCAATCACCATGATGTTTATGCTTCGAATGATCACCGTTCTTCTTTTTCGATACTCCGCCCTTCTCTCCAGCCGGGGCCTTCTCCAGGGTAACGCCGCTCTCACGCAGCTTCTTCATGTACTTTCCCGGGTTTTTTTTGAAATCCTCGGGACATGACGAGCAACAGAAGTAAATACGGTATCCCTTATAATCAACATAATACTTCTTGTTTATTGGATCGCCCATGACCGGGCAGATGGTCTGCGCTTTACCTTTTTTTTGGGCATCCAAGGATATACCTGTCATGACAATACCAGCAGTCAGGATAAATATGGGAATAATTGATAATTTACTCATTTTCATCCTCCTTTTAATAGAAAGAATTCGTTATTATATAAGATACTAAAATATCAAGTACTGGCAATATTAGTTTTGAATAAATATAATTATTTTAGTGATATTATAATTTTTTTCATAATAAAAACCGTCGCTGTTGACGGCTTTTATGGCATAATTGCGAATAATGAATCAGTTTTTCTTAAAAAACGCGTTACACGGTTCGGTAAGCTCCGCCTCGTGGCTCTTCAGGCACGATATGACCCTTCCCTTGCCACGCGGAATTTTCTTGCAGTACTTTTTAACATCAACCTGGCATGCCTTGTGGAAATCCCTGCCTCTCTCACGGGCCCGGGCCATCTGGTCCCTGCAGGGCTGGGAGAGACCGTCCTCGTTGCTCTTCAGGCACGCCCATATGCGTCCGCCGCCGGGCCTGATGCCCTTATTGATATATCCCGTACCCCGCGCGCCGAAGCGCAACAGGATTGTGGACGCTAATAATTATGTATCTTCAGAATCATGAAGGCCCATGAATTCATGTCCATCTTTCCCCTGCACTTGAAACTTTTTATCTGGACCGACTTCGGCGGGACCGCCATATTCACGATACATTCTTCCGCACCGCATTCGCGAGGATGGATATACATATTGAAGAGACAGATGGCCCCTTCCAGGGTTTTCTTAATATCATTCTGGTTTTCGACGGTAACCTCGAAATTCCAGGTCAGCCTGTCCTCAGCGTAGAGTTTCTTCACCGTGATGGCGACGTTGTCTTTCCGGTATGATCTCTCCTCCTCCGCGTCGGACAGGGCTTTCTTTCCGAAATCAGTATCCTTTCCGCCATCCTCCGCCAGGGACCTGCACGCACCGGCATTCACGTAACCGGCGGTCATGAGCAACGCCATCGATACCGCGAGGACCGCGATTGCCACTCTCTTCATTATTTTATCACCGCCATCATGATACGACGTACTCTCCCCTGCCGTTTTTCAGGAACAGTATGGTTACATTAAACGATAATACGGCTATGATATAGGTCACTGATATGGTGAGGTAATATTTTGACGGGGGATCATTGAAGGCGACATAGCCGACGAACAGGTCAGACACGAAAAAAACAGTCGATGCAACGACCGGCAGCAGCCTGAACAACAGGGGCCGCGCTTTCACCGAAAAAGCCAGGTAGGTCATGATAGTCATTATGGAAAGGAAACAGAGATAGGGGAGAACCACCAGCGACTGCAATCCATTATATATTATTGAAAAAAATACAACTATCGGCACCAGGACCCACAGTATCGTAATCACGCGGTAATAACCGCTCGACTCCCCTGAATTATAATCCCGGAAACTGATGGGGAGTACACCGGAAAATGAATAAATCAATAAACCCTGCATGGCCAGATAGAGTAGCATGCCGGCAATGAAATTGCAGGGGATAGTGATATCCGCCGCAAGACCGGCTACCATGGCCGCCGGCATGCCGTTGATGAAGCGCATCGGGTTTACCGGCCTTCCCTCCGGCAGGGATTCCATCACGGTCTGCCGGTATTTTTCTTCATCGACTTTTTTACGGATATACAGGGCGGTCATGACAATCAGCGCATTCGCCACCCAGTCTATGGCCCTGATGGGTTTGCCGGTATAATACCGCACACCTTCATGAACCAGTATCAGCGCAAATGAAATAGCGCTTGAAATGGATGCAACAATCGCCGTCCTGCCGTACATATGACCCTCCCTGGTCTCCTTCTCAATCCTGCGCGTTCCGCCTGAAGGCCGAGCGCATCATGAAGATAATAACCGTAATCAAGCATGTTGGAACAATTATATAGAACAGCTCGCTTTTTATTACCCGCAATCCCCACCCGCTGAAAAACTCCCTGACCCCGATGGGCGATACCATGACCGCAAATGACAGTGAGTGGAAAAAACCGCGATGGCCTAAGACATGTTCATAGGGTATTCCGAACATGAATGCCAGCACGTCCATGTCAGGGAATATTGAGATGGCAGCGGCCAGGAACCAGAAGAGGGCGTCCTTTTTCCGGCCATTGAGGGCATATCCCAGTGAAGAGCCGGCGATGATATGGCTAATAGCTGATGGCATAGGCCTGGTATCGCGGTATAAGAATTTATATACTTGATACCTGTAAAGCGGGTATTACAAGCTTTTTTTTACTCTGACACCGGGTATATAATGCACTTTTTTGTATCTTTTATAAAAAATTAACAACAAATCATAATGGATTTAGTATTTTAGAATATAATGGAGTATTTATGCATCGATATATAACAACCATAGCATTGATTGCCGTATTTGCAGGACTGCCGTTCTGCGCAAATTGTAAAAAAGAAGGATATTCAGCCATGAATAAGACAAATAAAAAAGAACTGGTTCAAAAACTGACCCCGGAACAATACCGGGTTACCCAGGAATGCGGGACCGAGCCGGCCTTCAGGAATGAATACTGGAACAACCACCGCCCCGGCATCTATGTGGACGTGGTTTCCGGTGAACCACTGTTCAGCTCCCTGGATAAATTTGACTCAGGCACCGGGTGGCCGAGTTTTACCAGGCCCCTGGTGAAGGATAATTTAGTTATGAAGATAGATTCGAGCCTTTTTATGGCGAGGACCGAGGTTCGAAGCAAAAAAGCCGATTCTCATTTGGGCCATGTCTTCGAAGACGGCCCCGCCCCCACC
>CAZZHU010000164.1:0-9652 GCA_964654045.1 uncultured Leptospirales bacterium | reverse complement strand
CCGCGCTCCTCAGGCGCCGGAGTGGCTGGGCTTGACTACAAGAATTACTTCATTCTGCCGGCGATCGTATGCAGCCTCCTGCAGACGATCGCCGCCCGCTGCATCCCTGCAGCGGGTGTTAATATTAACATATAATCATGACAACCAGTTCCTCAAAACATCCGCCCGCAGGGCGGATACTGATAGGCGATTGTTGTCCGAGGCCGGACCGAGCGAAGCGAATGCGGCTGAGTTAATCGCCTAGCCCGTCGCGGCGCCTGAGCGACCCGGAAGGGGGAGCGCGAAGGGGGAAGGCCGGGAAGGCCTTCCCCCTCGCATAATTGCCGACCCGCATCCGGGCCAGGGAATATGGCGCAATTATCGCCTGATATTTATCCATCCCTATCAAAAAATCATTGATTATAGACAACTACTATTATGTCATGTACCGCAAACGGAATCCCGCGATGAACAAAAAACTTAATTACATCATAGTGGCAATACTCGGCGCGTGCACCCTCCTGGCCGGCGTCATCACCCATTATGACACGGTCCTTTACCTGCATGACTGCGTTCTCGGCTTTTATATAGAAATCGCGGAAACCCTGATACCGTCAAGCCCGTCTTATACCGTGGTTGATCACCGCGACTACCGGCCCCGGGTACAAACCTACCATGACCTGCCCCGCGGGTTCACCCACAGCGGAAGCATCCTCATGTACCGGGCGGGCCGCGACGATGAGGATCTCGGCGACATCGCCGCCGACGCGGTGCGGTACACCGATTATTACCGCGCCGGCAGCCTAGCCTCCGCGATCCGCGAATACAACGGCATCCGGGGCAGCAAAATCCCCGCCGGAACCGCCCTGCTAATACCCGGACCGGCGCCAGCCCTGCGCCATGACCCGAGGAACCTGGCCATGCCTCCCCTCATAGAGGCCCGGGGCCTGTATTTCACCGGCACCAGCATCGGGGGCCGCAAAATACTGGGCAACCTGGACCGTTACCGGGAACTCGGCATCAACACCATTGTCTTTGACGCCAAGGACATCGGAGGCGACATCAGTTATTTCAGCAGGGTTCCGGAAGTGCAGAGGCTTGACACCCATGAGAAGCGATCCATTGACAACATGGAGAAGTTTATCCGCACCCTCAAGGAGAACGGATTTTACACCGTCGCGCGCCTGGCCGTGTTCCACGACCACCTGCTCCGGAAAAAGGACCGGTCCATGGCGATACGGTCGCGCGGCGGCGGGGTGTGGAACCCCGACGCGAAGGAAAAATGGTGCGACCCCACCAATAAAAAAGTACAGGATTACAACATCGCCATGGCCCTTGAGCTGGCCGACATGGGCGTTGACGAGATCCAGTTCGACTATATCCGCTTCCCCACCACCGGGAACATGGCGGACGCCGACTTCAAGTATGATTTCGGCAGGATGACCCGCGACCAGGCCATCACCCACTTCCTGAAGCGCGCGCATGGGGCCATCGCGGCGCGCAAGGCGCGCCTCTCCATCGACATCTTCGGCGTTGTCGCCTGGGGCAAGGTGGTCGACATTGAGAGCACCGGCCAGCGCATCGAGCTGCTGGCGCAGCACTGCGACATCATCTCGCCGATGCTCTACCCCTCGCATTTCAACGACGACTTCGACGGGTATGCCCGGCCGGGCGACAATCCCTATTACTTCATCTACAGCGGCTGCCGGAAGGTAATACATCTTGCCGGGAAGAAGGCCGTCGTGCGGCCCTGGCTCCAGGCATTCCGGTGGCGCGTATCAAACTACAACCGGCAGTATATCAAGACGCAGGTGAAGGCCACCAATGACTCCGGCGCCAGGGGCTACCTCTTCTGGAACGCGTCCAACGACTACGGAACGGTGCTCAGCGCCATGGAAGACCTGAACGGCGCCAGGCCTGCCGGCAAGGAAAAGGGCAGGGAAGATGACTGACCGTCATTCCTCTCAAGTATAAACCTGGAAGCGGCGGCCGGACCATAATGGCGGTATGACAATGAAGTACGACCTGGGTGACAGGAAAATCATTATCGAGGGCGAAGATTATTTCATCGCGGAGAGCGCCGTGGTGGTGGGATCCGTGCGCATCGGCAACAACGCGAGCATCTGGTTCAACGCGGTGGTGCGGGCTGATGACGGCACGATTGTTATCGGCGAGGATTCCAACATTCAGGACGGGGCCGTGCTCCACTGCGAGGAGGGAAACGACCTCGCGATCGGGCGGGGCGTCACCGTGGCGCACAAGGCCATGCTCCACGGCTGCGTCATCGGCGACAATTCCCTCATCGGCATCAACGCGGTGGTCATGAGCGGGGCAGTGATCGGAAAAAACTGCCTGGTCGGCGCCGGGGCGCTGGTGCTCGAGAACAGCGTCGTCCCGGACAACTCGATGGTCATCGGGACCCCTGCCCGGGTGGCGCGGCCGGTGACGCAGGAGCAAATCGACGAGATCCGCAGCGCCGCCGTCCATTACGTGAAAAATTTCAGGAACTTCAAGAAAAACCTGCGGCTGGTCCCGTGAACAAGCCGCCCCGGCTCTGCCGGAAATACGGATAGCCCCGCATTAATCCCCATACCTTCTCAGCCCGGGCTGTAGCCCTTACAAAAAGGCACATAGGCCGCGTCCGTCACCATCAGGTGGTGCTCAAACCATTTCCTGACCTGCCTGTCAAGCTCCATGGCCAGGTAACTATCGGCGCCCCTGACCCTGTATTCCTGCAGGATTCTCGCGTATATTGCCCTGAACTTCTTGTGCTCTTCATGATGGCGGGAAAAATCCGGATAATTGACTTTCATCATCATTTCTTCTTCAGCCTCAAAGTGCTCATCGACATATGAAGCCAGGTATTCGAGCATCATGACCAGCTCACTTTTGGCCTTGCCGGCCAAAACGGCGACCTCCAGGGCATCGATTCTCCTGATGAGCTCCCGGTGGTGGTTGTCAATCAGCTCTATGCCTGTTTCAAGCTTACTGTCCCATTCCAGTTTTGTCATACAGGCTGCCCCCTACCCTTTATCCTTAACATGCGGTACAAATGCCATGTCTGTTTTCAGGATATGGTTTTCCCACCATTTCCTGATTTCCCGATCAACGTCCAGGGCCATATACGAATCGGCGCCTTTCTTTTTGTATTCATTTTTTATCTTCGCGAACTTCTGGCGGAATTCATCGTGATCCCGGCGATGCCCGCCGAGGTCCGGATACGCGGTGCGGAGCATCAGCGTTTCCTCCGCCTCGAAGTGCTCCTCCACGTATGATTCAAGATACTCGATCATCATCACCATCTCGACTTTTGATTTCCCCGAGTAGATCGAAAGCTCCAGGCTGTCTATTCTCCTGAACAACTCACGGTGCTGGCCGTCTATATCATCAATCCCGGTTTCCAGTCGTTTGTCCCACGTCAGCGCTGCCACAGCCCCTGCCTCCGGTCATTCCTGATTATCACTCGCCCACGATGGGGAACGTTGCCCCCGCTTCCGGGAACACGGCAACCGTGGCATTTTTACCGATCTTTTTCAGGCCCCGCCGTATCACTTCCGCCGGGTCCTGGCATTTCACGAACATGCTGATGGCTTTCGCCTCGGAATCGCTCAGGGTCGGCACGTAGAAAAACAGGTCATACTGCCGCACCAGCTGCATGGAATAATACACCAGGAACTTGTCCTCCACGCTCAGCCCCTTTCGCACCCTGTCCAGGAGCCAGCGGACCCGCGCCGGCCCCATGGCGCGGAGAAGCGCCTTCAGCACCGGCAGGGGCGTGCCCCCGTCCGGAAGCCTGATATCGTCAAGGCTCCGCTCGGCGCGCAGGAAGGCCATGACCGCGCCCCCGGGCCTCAGCGCCGGGAGCGAATTGCCGACGCACTTCATGCCCTGCTTGAAATTGATGTCCATCGGAAAGGAATTGACGATAATGCCGTCCGCCTGCCGGTCGATGCGGAGGCCGTTCTCACTCCGGTTATATTCAATCCCCCGGCGGTGCGTCTCGATGGGGTCCCCGGCGAAGGAAGCGATGATGCGCCTGTCATGGTCAATGACCACGTTGACGCAGAAAATATCGGCTTTGATCATATGGCGGACCTCCTCCAGGTCCTGCCTGAAGGAATTATCCTCCGGCATCACGCCGACCCGGTTAAAACGGTAGGGCGGCTCCGCTATGATCTCGTGGTGCAGCCCGATCGTCTCGGCGTAGGCGACTCCGGGGAGGATGTTCTTCATGCCCCCGCCGAAGCCGGCCCACAGGTGCGGCTCAACCAGGCCCGCCAGTATGATCAGATCGGCGTCCTTCAGGTTCTTGTTCAGGTAAACCGGCGTCTTTCTGCTCGTGGTGCCGAAATAATGGTGGGCCTTCAGGTCGAAAACGTTATGGTTTTCCCATTTCACCAGCTTCAGGTTTTTCGGGCCGACCTTCGCCTCCATTTCCGCTTCCGTCATGGGCGTGTGTATTCCCAGGCCCGGTATAAGCGTGACGCTCTTCAAGGACGCGCCGGCCTTTGTAAGGTCGCCCAGGATCAGGTGGAAATATTTATGGACCGGCGTGGGTCTCGTGTTGTCATCGACGATGATGACGATCTTCTTTCCCTTGAGTTTGCGGGCCGCAAGGGGCTTCACCCCGATGGGCTTTCCCAGGGAATTCTTCACCAGGAAAAGTTCATCCGGTTTTTTTCCCGGATCATTCCTCCTGCGTTGAGGAATGATGACACGCCACGTGCCGGGAAGGTCTACCGGAATAGAGCCGGAACCCCAGGGTATTGTAATCTCCATGAAGCACCTCTCAGTTCAGTATTCGTCAACATGGCCGATTCCCGCCGGAGCATGCAGCCGATTCCGCGGCGTTTACCTTATAGGGGACAATTACTTCAGAAAATTTGCAAGCATTTTATCAGTGGTAATGTCATTATAGTATTCAACCGGATTTATATTTTTCATATTGCTTTGCCAGGGTTTGCCGGTCCCTTGGGCGGCCATGGGATGGAAGAAATAGTTTACAACCAGTATCCAGTAATATCTTCCAGCTTTTTATCATTAAATCCGCATTTGCCGCCCAGGGAGAAAACACCGAATTACGGAATACCCCGAAAAGAGCATCACCGACAATGGCAATTTCATCATCCACCACCACGCTCATTGATCCATCGGTATGGCCGGGTGTGTGCAGTATATACGCGTTACATCCGAAACCGCTTAAATCATATTGATTTTGGACAACTATATCAAATTTACACGGCTCATATTTTAATTTACCCCATAATTTTTCACCATGGAGTAAATGAAAAATAAATTTCGTAACAGGAACAGCGCCTTCCAGATACGCGTTTCTGCCGGATTCCAATAGACCTGATTCAATTTCATTCACAATAATCTTTACCCCGTATTTTTCCCTGATCCTCGCGGAATTTTCAACATGATCATAATGAACATGGGTCAATATCAATGCTGACAATTTCCCTTTAAAAATGGGCAAAGCATTCAACTTCTTTTCAAGATTCTTCCAGTTATGTTTTGAACTCGTGTCGACTAAAATACATCGGTCATCCCGTGACAATAAAAACACATTGCTCCGTCCGCCGAGCACCTGGTAAATCATAGTCCCATTTCCTGTCAGCCATGAATTCATGCGATTACGCTTTTCCCTGGTTATTTTTTCATGGGTGGGGCCGGGCCCGCAGGCACCCCGTCAGTTAAGTGCGCTTCAACCTCCCCCAGCCCGCACCGCAACCGGCGGGATCAGGGCGCGGTCATTTACTATCCCCGGGCCGGGCGGTGCGTCTATGACTTGTATGGCACCAATCCCATTTTAATTTATTCAAAAACTTCCTCGTTTAATTCAAAACCGGGTGTATGAACCAATATGAGCGATACTACTTCATTAAAATTATTCTTGTATCTAAATTTATCTCCTTTTTTAATAATACAAAAATCACCCTTGTTTAAGATAAAATTATCATCATTAATCGCAAAATCAATTTTACCATTTATAACATAATAAAATTTATCAGATCGTTTTGACCACGACAATTTATGGCTGACGCCAGGCGGCACGTTTATAATGGCAAATGATGATTTTTCTTTACATTTTGATGTATAATCAAATATACGTAGACCATCAAAATCAATCGCATTAACTTCTTCTTTCCTGATTATCATCAATAATCCCCCTCTATGTAATGGCACGGTATTTCGCTCATCATCTCACGCATAGCCGGGCCTTGTCAAAGGCCGGGCCACCGGGCTCCCCGTCCGCATTGCCGGAAGATATTCATTTCGCGATAAAATCCCTGATGCGGGCCTCAATCGCGTTAAAATGCCCATCAATGCCGGCATTGCCGTACGCGAAGAGATGGAGGTTCCCCCCGAGCCCTGTTTTTTCAACCGTGGCCCGCAATTCAACAACCTGCTTTTTATCCGGAGAAATCAGCAGGAAGGTGCGGGTTATTCCGCCCGGGAACCGGACCGCGCCAATCTCCCTGAAGCCCCTGGCTGATACCGCCCCGGTTAAGCAGCGCACGGCACGGTCTTCCGGTATTTCCCCGGGTATATATATATTCGTGTGCTTCCCTTTCGAAATATCCGTTCCATGCCGCATGTTATATTTTCTTGCGAGTTCAAAGAATTCAGCAGGGCCCCTTTTATTCGTCGTGAAGGACCTGCCGGTGAATATTCTGGAACACGGTATCGGCCGGGTAACCGTTTTATGACGCGGGCCCAGGTACAGTTCCTTCTTTTTGGTGAGGATTTCACCGGAGATGTTTATCGCGCCTTTCGCGAGGGGCAGAAAGTACAGCGTGATTTCTCCCGACTCTCCCCGATATGCCGCGGGCAGATAATCGAAATTGACATGCATGCCCTTCTCCGTTAAAACTATCACCGGGTCGTGATGCTTCAGCCAGAAGGTGTTCCTGTTCTTGACATAGAGCAGATCGCGCGCATTATAATAAAGATTTATTTTTGTCAGATATGAATCAGGCGGGAATTCCCTGTTGGTTATTGCAATCCGGTAGGCAACGTACACGGGCCCCACGGACGCCTCGCTGCGAACCGCGACAGAACAGCCGCCGGCGAGGAGGATCATCAGGAGCGGGGATACGTATTTATACCTGTTCTTCATATTAATACGATATTTCATCGATTCATGTCCTCATCACAATCTTAGTACAACAAGAAATAATGTTAGACTTGTTGCGAAACTGGCGTCTCGCGCTCGCAGGTGGCCCCTGCGGGGGCTTTTCAAGGGGCTTCGCCCCTTAACCCCCATGAAAAAATAAGTTAAACAACAAGTCTATTATTTATAAAAATCACCGTAATACTTTTTTTTCATCCTTTTGATAAATTCGGCGGGGCCGCCGGCTATGATTTCTTTTATATTCGCGATATTCTGTTCGCCATTAACGGGTTTCAGCCAGGCAAGAAGATCGCACGATTCAAAGGAATCGCATTCCCAGCACCCGTCCAGTTTTCTCTCCACGCAACATTTTCTTATTTTGCAGGAACCCGATCCGCCGCCTTCTTTGCAGTAATTAACGCACCGCATACCGCAGTCCCATGCCTTCAGCACCCCGATGCATTCCCGGTAATTTTCAAAGGGCTTCATTTCCGGGACCAGGCGCGATAATTCACCGGCCCATCGGGAAAATTCGACCATCTCGAATTCACGCAGCAGCTGTTGGGATAAATCGGCAATCCTGCCCATCCTGATGAAGCAATTACCGCAGTACAACGCGCAGTAACTTATGGCGCCCGTGGTATCCACTATATCCATCCTGCATCAATAATCTCTTTAATACCGGAAAATCCCGCCCGCGTCTTTATGAATCTTATGACCCGTGGTTCTTTATTGCAACAATTATTTCAATAACGGGACAGTGCGGCGGATTGGGGCAAGGAGAAACAGCGGGTGAACAGGCTGGATTCACGGTAAATCCGCGGGGAGAAATAGTGCACCTCAAGGAAAAGACAGGGAACAATTCGCGGTGGAAGGCGCTATCGCGAGGCGGGACCAACGGGGGGGCGTGGCGCGGCAGTCAGTTATTGGCCGCGCCGGCTTCCCTGAAGAGCCTCCTGAGAACCAGGATTTTTTCCTCGAGGTTCTCCCTGGTGATGTGCATGCAGATGTCGTTGTCGCCTTCTGCCTTCTTATTAAACATGACGTCTACCATCATATTCCCCACGAAAGGATACGCGTGGTTCGGGTCATGGAAATACTTAAATGAATCCTTCGACATCGCGCTGGGGTACATGAAATTATAGCATTCGCCGTAGACCCCGACGATGTCCCGGATCCACCTCTCGTAGTCGTCCAGCAGGTTGTTCCGCACCATCTTCGACATGAACTGGTATATGACCGGCGTGGTGAAAGGAACGATGACCGCGCCGGGATTGTCATCGCTGATCGATTGCAGGACCGGCCGGTAGCGGGGACTGTAGCTGTAATTGTTGAATGAATATTGATTCGGCGATTTTTCAAAATGCTGCATCAGGGCCGCGATGTTGGCGTTCAGTTCCTCGGGGCGCAGCTGCAGCGTATGCTTTACATTGTCCCTGTCGTAGAAAATGTGACGGGCGTACAGGTAATTCATGAAATTCTTCCTGGAAAATATGAGCGTATCCAGGCTTATCAGGGTTTTTATCCGGTAAAGCGGGTTGTTCGTTTCGGCAAATATCTTTTCCGGGTCAAAGGGAGGGGGAGGCAGCTTGCCGGCAAAAAGGAAATCGAGGCCGATGAAAATATACTTAAACCCCTTCCCGTTGTGCTCCCGGGCATACCGGATGTAGGGCTTATACTCCAGAGGCTGGAGCGCGTTGATAGCGTAATTGAAAACTTTGATCCCCCTGAACGAGTGCTGGTTCATGTTGGTGCTTGTACTGCTGCCGATGATGAGCCCGTCATAATCGAAATCGTGATAGGTGACTAAATTGGTTTTCTGCTGGCGTTCATTGAAGTCCTCCTGTTTCTGGTTGAACCGGTGCGACGTAGAACAGTACCAGAGGGGGTCCATGAAGCCGTTGATGCCGGCCACGATACCCGGAATCACGAGGGAGAGCAGGACGGCTTTAATGATCCATTTATTGTATTTCGCGTTCATGGTCCTTAAAAGTTAGCGTATATAAATTGGCTCACCTGGGTCAGGTGAATAATGCTGATCCCGAACAGGAGTGCCGTAAAGAGCGCCCACCGCATGTTCGGCTTGAGCCGATCGGATAATTCTATGGAATTCTTCGCCAGGAATATGACAGCGGCAGAGGCAATGATCAGGTATATATAATAGTATTGCTTTTCACCCAGGTTTGCCAGCCACGGACCGAATTGTATTCCCAGGGACTTCAGGAATGGAACCTCCAGTTTCGCCGGCAGCACCACGCCATCAAGACCCAGAATGCCGCGGTAGAGTTTCACCACATGCTTGTATTCGGTCGCCCGCCACGGCACAGCGGTAATATTCCAGTACATGAAGGTCAGAAACCAGGCGAATAACCAGTGCATGCGCAGGCCGGTCTTTCTCCAGATCCGATGCATCATGAGGCCCACGCCGTTCAGCGCCCCCCACAAAACGTAGGTCCACGTGGGTCCGTGCCAGAGGCCGCCGATGACGAAGGTTATCACGAGGTTTATGTAAGTCCTGATCTCACCCTGACGGCTGCCCCCGAGAGGAATGTATAT
>CAZZHU010000163.1:0-9737 GCA_964654045.1 uncultured Leptospirales bacterium | reverse complement strand
GACAAATTTGTTGCCCACCTCCTTTACCGTCTGATCGGAATAACACACGCCCATGTCATGTATCCGGGGCATGCTCTTCTGGATAACCGCGTCCTTCAATTGCTGTCGTGTGACGATACCTTTTATCTCCGCTCCGGAAAATACGGGAAATGCCGCATAGGGGTACACATCAATGATCTCCTGGAATTCTTCAAAGGTCAGATTATGAATGCCGACCGGATTGGGGCTGGCAATCGCCGAAATGGGCAGATTCTGCCAGCTTTGAAGGTCCAGAGGAGGCCGTATCTTATGCAGCTCATGGCCGTCCTGCACAAGAAGCGCGTCATAGAAATTCAGCTTGCTGAACCTATGGGCCACAGCCTGGCTGATAATGGTGCCGATCATTAATCCCGGTACCAGCGAGAATTGATGGGTCATCTCAAAAACAATCAGCATTGAAGTCAGGGGAGCATGCACAATCGCGCCGAGACAGGCGCTCATACCTACTGCTGCCATCACGATATGGTCCGCCGGTGTCAAAGGAATCCAAATACCTGATAATCCGCCGATGAAATATCCGGTTAGGCCGCCAATGAACAATGATGGGGCAAAGATGCCTCCGCAACCACCAAAGCTATACCCGGCTATAGTCGCCAAAAGTTTCGCACCGACAAGAATGCCGGCTATTTCCCACGCAAGATTATTGTTTAACGCGTTGGAGAGATCCTGGTAGCCGAGGCCGAATACCCCGATTTTTCCGGTGGCAAAAAATACGGTGCACCCTATGATCCACGTAATGATCCCCCCGCACAACGGAAGCAGCCAGCGCGGCATGCGCTTCTGCTTGATGAGCCGCCCCCTGAGAAAAATCGTCCCCTTCTGAAAAGCGACACCGGCAAGTGACGCAAAGATCGCGACAAAAGGAACAATGAGATAGTGGAACCAGCTGATGTTTTCCACCGAGGGAAGGGAGAATGCCGGATGACGGCCAAGGATTGCATAAACAGAGAATGCTCCGATGACCGAAGAAATAACAACGCGGCCCAGATAACGGTTGTTCATGTCGCCGATAATCTCTTCGATGACAAACGTTATCGCCGCCAGGAGTGTATTGAAAGCAGCGGCCAGGCCGGCGGCCGCACCTATCAGAGTGGCGCTTCTTCTCTGGCGGGGTGGCGTGCCTAAAATGCCATCAAGATTGGAGGCCACTCCGCTCCCGAGAAATACCGATGGGCCCTCCCGTCCAAGACTGTTTCCGCCTCCGATACTCAGGACACCGGCAATAAATTTAACCAGAACCGGCTTGAAATTGACATATCCGAGTTCTTTCCAATATGCCGTTTTAATCTGCGGTATTCCGCTCCCTGCCGCTTCCGGGCTGAACACATTCAGCAGATATCCGACCAGCAACGAGGTGACGCTGATGACGATAAAACTTGCGATGATAAAATAAGTGACAGATTTTTTCGCGAATAATAGGTATGTTTGAGAAAAAAGAAAGTTAGTCAAAAACAAGAAGGCGACCGCGGAGAGACCGGCAGCCAGACCAAGCAGACCGGTTGAGATTGCTCCCCGCACATTTTCAGGGAATCTCTGCAGTAAATGCATCAGGAACCTGGGTTTTATCATTTGATTTTCTTTCAATTCCGATTATAGGATTTCACTGTATATACATTATCGTAATATATGTAACGACACATTTCAATATAATTAAATATTTTTTATAGAACTAAAATCTTTGTTGATATTATTTGTCAATTATTTTGGTATAAATAAAGGGCGATTTTAATAAATCAGCCTGCCATACTACCTATTCACGGCAACGATATGGAAATAGGGTCATATTTAAAAAAGCTGCGGAAAGAGAAAAATTACACTCTCAACCATGTGGCAAATAAGACGAAAATGTCAGCCAGCCTCCTTTCTCAGCTCGAAAACGACAAGGCTTCACCATCTTTAAATTCACTCCAGGTCCTTTTAAGGTTCTATGGCGTCGGCCTGTCAGCTTTTTTCAACCAGGTCGAAAAGAACGACTATTTTATACTTAAAAGCAAAGATGCCGAAACCTTTACCAGTAAAACTGAAAAAGTTACCCTTACCTTTCTAGCATCAAAGCTCCAGAATACAAAAAGCGTATCATTTAAAGCCCAGCTGGAGCCGCAATCGGAAATTGTTATCGCTCAACTGGATGATGATATACAGGGAGAACGTTTTATTTACGTAATTGCCGGCTCCGTTGTGATTTTATTGGACAAGAAAGACAAATTCGCACTTTCAAGCGACGATTCGATAATATTCAGATCCTTTGTATCCTGTAAAGTCATGAATACAGGAATGCGTGTTTCAAAACTTATCGTCACCGGCACGCCCCCTCTTATTTAATTCATTTTACAACAAACCCGCCCGAATGTTCATTTTTATGAAAAAAACTTCTTGACAGCATATTTGATATATTTAAATTTTTTTAAATTTTATTTAATTTTCTTGTTACCTCTTTTCCCTATACTTATCTTACAGTTATATGGTTTTATCTTCACCTGGAGGTGTTCAATGATAAGAACTATCGTCATATTTTTATCTTTAGTTAAACTTATTCTTCTTATCGGATGCAGCACCCCGGATCATATGATCGGCAATCCAGGCTCGTCAGCAAAATTTATACAAAATGAACCGGCCACATGCAGCCGGGAATATATGAAATCTTGCAGCAATTATCCATGTGAAAATCTGATTTATGCGGCTCTTGATGATTTGAAAAAAAATAAATCTCTGCGTTTCCTTCCACCAACAGATTCGACTTCCGTTGATGGACTGATGAATAAAATAACAATTCAGGAGGCAGAAATATGAAAAACCTGTACATGGCAACACTCATTGCGGCCGCTATCATCGCGATGAGCGCATGCGCTAAAGACCAGATAAAGGAGCCCGTTAATGTTGGCGCAAACAATGCCTTTGTGACGGCATCGAATAAACAGCTGGCGAAATATCCGGTAACCGGCTTCGCCTATAAAAGCACATCCGTCCCCGACCGGCAGTGGAAAACATGGGCCCGCGTAGCCGCTCCGGTTGTGAAGGATATTCTGGGCAAAATGCCTGACGGCTACATCCTTGAAGTGCGCGGACATGCCGATGCCAGCGGCCCCGAGAACCAGGAAGGCGACAAACCGGGCAACATGAACATCTCCCGGGACCGGGCCAAAGCGGTGATCAAATCACTCGAATCCGCAGGCATTGAATCCAGGAAAATCACCTATAAAGGCGTCGGCTCCGCGGAGCCTTTGGCTGGATACTCACCGCGAAGCGGCCAGCAGCGAAGAGTGTCTTTTTTCATTGTACCTCAATAGATCGCATCAGCGAGAATCTCTGCGGCCATGAATGATTGCAGCTCATGGCCGCACACTCTTTTTCATCATCCGGGAATCCCGGGAGCCCGGGGAATATGTTAATAAATAATTCAAAAATGGGAAATACCTATATCATAAATCTCATCCGGTATTCTTTGCTGGCGATGTTTACATTTTCAGGTTGCCCGTCCACCACGGTGGAACAAGCCGGTCCATCAACCCGCTTTTCTATATTATTTGCCGGAGATATCCTTCTCGCCAATGAAGCGGATCGATATATTGAAATAAAAGGTATCGATTATCCGTTTTCCAGGATTAAGAACGTTCTCAGAAAATATGATTTCATATTCGCCAATCTTGAAACACCGATAACTGAAAGGGGGGAACCGGTCACCGCCAAGCCGTATATATTCAGAATCAAGCCTCATACTGCCGAATGCCTGAAGGACCTGAAACTGGATGTTGTTTCAATAGCAAACAACCATTTGATGGATTACGGCCCCGAAGGGATGAACGATACGCTTTTATTTCTGGGAAAAATGAATATTCGCCATACGGGTGGAGGCACCAACCTTGGCGACGCGCGCCGTCCAGCGCTTTTGAGCTATGGCGGGACCGATATCATCATCCTTGCTTATAACGAAAGGCCGCCGGCCGCCTTCTCCGCATCCACACAGTCAGCAGGGATTGCGCCTCTAGATATCCCTTTAATTAAAGAAGATATCGAGACGCACAGGCGCAACAACAATATTGTCATAGTTTCCCTTCACTGGGGCATCGAACACACCATTGTGCCTCAACCGTACCAGATTGCACTGGCCCACACCATAATTGATTGTGGTGCGGATGCCATTATCGGGCATCATCCCCACTGGCCCCAGGGCATCGAACTGTATCGGGGAAAACCAATCGTGTATTCTCTCGGTAATTTCATCAATGGCTACATCAATAAAATAGAACATGATAATATCGCCGTTGTCTTGTATTATAACGGAAATAATCTTGAGAAAATCAGGATTCTGCCAGTTGCAGGGCAAAACAGGCAGATCCGGTTTCAGCCATACATCCTTACAGGAACTCCTGCAACTGCATTAATGGAATTGATAAAAAGTCTTTCACTTGAGATGAATACAGAAATATGCATTCGGGACAATACCGGGATAATCGATCCGCATAAAACCATTTCCAAACCCGGCACGGAATATCACGTTACCGGCACCGAGAGCACCGCGGGGAGCAATAACAACTGACAGATATATAAACAGCCCCCTTTTTTTTCATTTCGGGAAACCCCTACATGGCCCGGCAGCAGCTGGATATCTTTTTGTATACAACTAACCTTGTCTTATTTCTACATAAAATGTTTTACATTTATTTATGCGACTATTTTATGACTTGATTACTGTGTTTTCCTCTTCTTGCGTTTGAGATCAGATGAACGATCTGAGAATATTTGATAGCGTTGCAATATCCGGCTGGTATATTTTCGAACATTTTCTTGCAATAAAACCATTACTGATCCATTTTCAGTTTCAATAACATGATATTTTCCTTTATTGTTTTCAATCGAAGATATAACATCGTTAATCGTGGATATTTTCTTTTTATTAATTCGTGTTATGATCATATTGGAGCAGTCATGATAACCGACATTGATCTCGTCAGCCAGGACTTTTATCAAGACAACCGCTTCCCTGCGGTTCGCAGTCATGCTGCCGTTGAAATAATAATTGAGAAGCCGCGTTGGACCTTCATCATACCACTTGTTCCCCCACTCCAGAAGGTAATTCTTTGTGAGAGGCACAAACACAAGACCTCCTGAAATATAATACGTCGGGGATATATCATATTTTTCATACGGGACAAACCGCATTGACTGCATTGTTCTTGTAAGTCTGATAATTGTTTTCTTGACCTCGCCTTTTCTCAGAACGATAACCGGGATTGAATCGTTAATGTATCTGTTCTGGACAGCGTAGAGAAACGACGTGCGCTCACCTTTTCTGAATTCAACAGAGCCATCATTGCCGACACGCATTAAATTCACGCGCATAATAATATCACCCTGGGCCAAAACGCCATGAGCAGGGGAAAGGTATTCAATTCTATTGACAAGAACGCCTGTCTTGCCCCTGTCCATGTGATACAAATTTCTAAGATCCGGGTTTTCCATATTCTGAAGTATCACCCCCAGATCGGGAAAACCGTCATATCGTCCATCCTGTATGTCCTTGAGAAAATGATCAATAACAGGCGTGGCGATTATATAACCAATATTCTGCCCGGACTCAATCGCCTGGAATGCCACGCCGACAATACCTCCGTCCTTAATGACAGGCCCGCCGCTGTTCCCGGAATTGATGGCAGCATCTATCTGGCATGCCATGAGCCTGATGCTGCTGTGCGCGTATCGCACATGTTCAATTCGCGACACAACGCCTTCCGTTATGCTCAGTTCATCGCCGCCCACGGGAAATCCATAAACTGCAACCTTGTCTCTGATATTGGGAAGCGACGATATCGGGATCGGCTTGGTTCCTTCGAAAAACGAATCATTATCGACCCTGATAATTGCAAGATCGCACTCGTGGGCCACAACCTGCACCCGGGCATTGTATTTTTTCGCCTGATCGGAACGCTTCACCTGTAAAAAAGTGCTGTTGCTTACGACATGGGCATTGGTGATTATCCGTTTGCCCTCTATTATGCAGCCGGATCCCGAACGCTCTTTCTGCGACCTCTTTTGCCATGGCTGGGAATAGTTAAAATCCGCATAGATTGAATAGATTTTTACAATAGACGATTTAATCGATACTTCCGGCTGCGAACGGGCATATCCCGTCAAGAGGGATAGTGACAGCAGGCAGACTATGATGCAGGTGCGCCTATTTGTCATATTATTAATGATACCTTTTTAGCTTTACTATCACTCACCGTGAATGTTTATGCAGATAGGTATAAGGATTTTTGTGTTGTCCGCCCTTTAGAATTTCAAAATGAAGGTGAGGTCCGGTTGACCGGCCGGTATTCCCGCTTTTGCCAATCGGCTGACCCTGCTTGACGTACTGTCCTCTTTTCACGATTATCCTGGACAGGTGGCCGTAAAGCGTTTTCCATCCGCCCGGATGCGCCACGACGATAATCCTTCCGTAGCCGCCCAGCCAGCCCGCATAGGTCACCTTCCCGTATTTCGAGGCCCGGATCCATTCATAACGCGAACGGATGTCGATCCCCTGGTGAAATTCACGGTTTGATCTCTGAAAGGGATCCCTTCTCCATCCGTAGCCGCAGGTAATGTATTTTCCGGTCACCGGCCACATGAAGCCGCGTATAATGTTAAGCGGTTTCGCGTCGGGGATGAAAATTTCGGTATCAACGGCGATAAAATCCGGATTCCGGAGATCGTTTTCGGTTATAATATTCTCCAACGAAACCCGGTACTTCCTTGCCAGCGCGGTGATATTATTCCCTCTTTTCATCCGGTAGAGCATCCCGTCCCTATTCGGAATCCGGAGGCGCAAGCCGCTGCGAATGAAATCGTAGGACCTGAGGCCGTTTGATCCGCAGATTGTGTCGATAGAAACGCCGTACTTCTCTGCAATGGAGCTGAGGTTCTCGCCCGGCCTGACCACATGCTCCACAATGCGATAACCGCCCCCGTATTCAGGACCGGAATAATCGGTAGAAGCAGACTGCAGAATTATATTCTTCTCAATTTCGTCATTGAGTATCTCGTTATCCGGATCCTCGGTCTTTTTTTTATAATTTGGAATTATTATGATAAAAGGAAGGATGGCTATTGAAAGCATAACCAACACGGTTTTTTTTGACGCACGACGCAGCAACGAATACGGTCCTGTATAATTAATCTTCTTTCTTCTTCCAGTATACAACACCAGTCCTTCCACTGTCTGGATTGGAATATCTGTTTTCTCCGATTTGCGCGCGCGGCGTGGATCTTTTTTCATGGTACCATCCATAGATACTGGTAGCTGACTATTTTCATTATCGGACATACCCCATCAGGGCAATCCGCTGTTTTCTTTTTACTTGATTAAAATAAAAGGATTGTAGTATATTATTAAACTCAAATCAAGAAAAAAATACGATGCCGGTTAATATATCTTCTTAAATATAGTCTTCCTGCCGGATGAAAAAAACAATATCCAGGAATACTATTTACTCACAAATAATTATATTATTAGCGATAACAACAATAAAGTAGCGGGAAAAGTTTTATGACGGAGAAGGATATCGCGCCGTATAACCGGCACCGTCAGCGAAAAACCCGGAACGTGAGGATGCCATGATAGAGATATTACCGCAGGCCACGACGAAATACACCCTTGACTACTATGCCACTGACCCGATCTTCTCCGCTCCCGTGGCGGAACTGCGGTCCGACGCCGCTGATGTTGCCGCCAGGCTCCGGGGAAGGACGATATGGATGGTAAATTCCACCGCGCGGGGCGGCGGCGTTGCCGAGATGCTGCCGAGCATGATTGCCCTGATGAACAACCTCGGTATAAAGGTCCGCTGGGCTGTCATCCACTCTGAGCGGCAGGAATTCTTCAGTCTTACCAAGCGAATCCACAATCTCATCCACGGAGATACCGGTTCAGGCGCGCGGCTTGGAGAGGAGGATGCCCGGCTGTATGAAGCCGTTAATCATGAAAACGCAACTTCATTCAAAAATGAGCTTAATCGTGATGATATATTGATTATCCATGATCCCCAGCCCCTGCCCCTGGGCCAGATCCTGACACGGGAAATGGGTATTCCCGCCATATGGCGGTGTCATATCGGGCTTGACAGGCATTGCGAGGCGACAAGAACGGCCTGGCGGTTTCTGAGGCCGTATCTTGATGGATATCGTCATGCCATATTCTCAGCGCCGGAGTACATACCGGATTATTGCTCCGGTAAATCAACCATCATTCATCCTGCGATCGACCCCCTTTCCCATAAGAACCAGGAGTTATCGGTCACCAAGCTCACCGGCATCCTCTGCAACAGCGGGCTTCAGACCCAGTACGAGCCGGTTGTTACACCCAATTACAGGAATCGCGCAGCCATGGTAACCGAGGACGGGTCATATGTCGTCCCGGGTGAGCTGGGGCTACTATTCAGACCTATCGTACTCCAGGTGTCACGATGGGACCGCCTCAAGGGATGGGACCCGCTTCTTGAGGGATTTGCGCGCCTCAAAAGCAGCGCCGTTGTAAACAACGGCTCCAACAAGATACAGCGCAAGCGGAACCGTTTAAAGCTTGCCCGTCTTATACTTGCCGGACCTGATCCTGCCGCTGTCGCGGACGATCCGGAAGGACTTCAGGAGCTGCATCAGATACAGGAACGGTACGCGTCGCTTGACGCGGAACTTAAACGCGATGTCGCGATCATCCTTCTTCCCATGAGTTCTTTCAAGGAGAACGCCCTGATCGTCAACGCGATGCAGCGATGCGCCAGCGTTATCGTGCAGAATTCCCTGCAGGAGGGTTTCGGTCTTTCAGTTACCGAGGCGATGTGGAAGCGCAAGGCCGTCCTCGGGACAAAGGCATGCGGGATCAGGCAGCAGATCCGGGACGGCATTGACGGGATGCTGGTCGCGAATCCAGAGGATCCGGGCGAGATAGCCGACAAACTGGCGCAGCTCCTCAACAACCCGATACGCCGTTACAATATGGGCCGCAGCTCACAGCGGAGGGTGTATGATCATTTCCTGATATTCCGCCAGATATCCGCCTACCTCAGGCTCCTGGGGAAAATATTATGATATACGCCGCAGCCGCCCGGTCATTCCCCCGGAAATCCTTGCGCTCCAGGTCCGGGCACTGTTGCGGGAGCACGGCCTCAGCCGATCCGTATTCCTGATTCCCGGTCGAACAGATGGATTTTTTCAGCGGGGAACGAAATATACGCGGCTCCTCCTTTATCCAGCCCCGAATCAATGCCCGATCTTCCTTTCATCACGTGGTTCCCCCACTTGAAATCGACCCAGCTGAACGAACCGGCCGGCTCAAGGAACATCGCTTCCACTTTATAACCGCCCTCCCTTTTCTTTCCGGTAACGGTAATGTCTTCAGGCCGTATCCCAATGGTTACGGTATCGGGCATCCCTGCGGTCGCCTGCCGGGTTTTGAGTTCCATGCCGTTGCAAGATATCACGCGGCCTCCCTTGCCGCCAATTGATCCATTCAAGAAATTCATCTGCGGGCTCCCGATGAATCCCGCCACAAAGGTGTTCGCCGGTCTCTCGTATACCCCGCGGGGCGTCTCGCATTGCTGGATCATCCCCCGGTCCAGCACCGCGATCCTGTCGGAGACGGCCAGCGCCTCGGACTGATCGTGGGTCACATACACGGTCGTGATCTTCAATTGATCATGAAGCTTTTTGATCTCCGACCTCAT
>CAZZHU010000162.1:0-9739 GCA_964654045.1 uncultured Leptospirales bacterium | reverse complement strand
CTTTCAGCCGCCGGTCGCTGCCCTGGACGGCGACCCCGGGAGCGTCTTCGCCGTCATCGGCGAGCTCAACGATACCCTTCGTTTTTGCGGTGGCGTCTTTCAGCCGCCGGTCGCTGCCCTGGACGGCGACCCCGGGAGCGTCTTCGCCGTCATCGGCGAGCTCAACGATACCCTTCGTTTTTGCGGTGGCGTCTTTCAGCCGCCGGTCGCTGCCCTGGACGGCGACCCCGGGAGCGTCTTCGCCGTCTTCCGCAAGCTCGATGATGCCGCGGTACACGGTGGTGGCGTCCCGGAGGCGTTTGTCATTGGCCTGGACCACGGCGCCGGCAGTGTCGGCGCCGTCCGCAGCGAGCTTGCATATGCCGTAGGCATTCACCGCTGCTTTCTGAAGCCGGGAATCGGTGCCGGTGACGGCGGCGTTTTCCTTGTACATGCCGTCAGGGCACAATTTAACGATGCCGAAATTACCGGTTGTGGATTCCTGGAGCCGTGAATCATTGCCCTGGACCACGACCCCGGCCTTGTTTTCACGGTTATGTGCAAGACGCACGGTACCGTGCTTCAGGTCCGTGGCGGGAGCGAGGCGGGAGTCCGAGGCCTGGACGGCCAGTCCCTTCGCAGAAGCGCCGTCATCGGCAAGCTGGACGATGCCCTTGAATATGGTGCTGGCATCGTGGAGACGCCGGTCACTCGCCTGTACGGCAATTCCCGGGGCGTCATCGCCGTCCTTCGCGAACCGGACGATCCCCGCCTGAAAAATAGAGGCGTACGGCGTCAGTTCGCCGATGTTATGGGTGTGGAAAGGGCTGAAGGGCGCGGCCGATATTTCCAGGTGCGCGAGCTGCACGCCGAATTTCCCATCGGGGTACCTGACGCCCTTCGCCTCTATCCGTATGTACCGGGCCGGCCTGATATCGGTATTCCAGAAATATTTCTTAATCACCTGCGACTTGAAATTCTTTTCCTCGAGGAGCGGCATCCAGACATTGTTGTCCGAGCTGGTCTCTATGTAGAAATTCTCGGGGAATCCCTTTGACCCGGAACCGAGGATGATGCGGTTTATGTGAAAAATATTTCCCAGGTCGATAAAAAGAGATTCCTTCGCGGATTGGGATTTCAATTCGGATTCCCATGTCTTTTCAGGGTCTTCGACCAGGAGGTTTTCTGTGCCCCGGGAAGAAGAGGATACGCTGCTTGCCTTCAGTTCACCCACCCCGGCTATGCCGGTGCGGACCCTGCCGATTTCAGAAAAATATTTTCCTTCCTGCTGGTTGCTGGTGATGATGAGGATCTTGAGGTAGCGAACAAGGGTAAGGGGTATATCGAGCCGGTACGTGTCGGAATCGAGGACCAGTTTTTTTTCTATGTGGAGGACCATCCAGTACTGGCCGTCCAGGCTTCCCTCGAAACGGATATCGCTCGGGAATGTTTTGCTGCCGCCGGGGGACGCCGTGATCTCGACGTAATCAATGGTAACATTATTTTGTAGATCGAGAATGATATACTCGGGGATATTCTCGTCGCTCTTTCTGCTGCACCAGTAGCCGGTGTCGCGGAGGATATTGAAGACCGAAAATGATTCATGCTGCTCGCTGGATACGGCGTGTATCTTGCAATCGTAGTCGCATGTATGGCTGATGTTGATGTATTCCATTATGGTACCTGGGTTTTTTGTTTTTCAGGGCGCTATGCTTATACGCACGGGAATCCGTATAAACCCCTGTCACGGGCCGGATCAGGCAGATTCCGTCATTTGTGCAATGATTATTATGCACCTCAAGAACCTGTCAAATATTTTATTGTTTAATCCGGGTCGTTATATCCGCATCCTTCATAGGGCGAAAGAGGTTCATCCCTGACCAGGTGCTTCACGTCATCATAATAGGGAAAATCACGGCACATGCGCGGCCGGAACGGATGTATGGAGCAGGCAGGGGTACCGGACGCGTCAACCGCATAGTGCTTGCAATGATAATGATAGGGAAGGTCCTCATCGGGCTTTTCGAATTTGAATTCCAGCATGGGGAAAATCAGGTAAATTTCCGAAAAGTTCGGGTCGATTTTTGATGATTTTTTCCAGAATTCATAGGCGGTCCTGAGCATGTCCGGCGACTCCGCGAGACGCACGTCCTGGCAGCAGTATCCCCTGCGTTTGCAATGTCCCATGACCGATACCTTTTTATAAATTTCCCCCGCCGCCTTCGGCGGCGGGGGAAATTATCAATTAATTCAAATCTGTTAGTGCTTGACAAATTATGCAATTAATTAATTCAAATACTTCAATAAATACAGGCGTCCCCGGATGTTGCCCTGCTTGAAAAGGGAGATTCATTTTTTCCGATAGTTGCATTTTTTATGATTTTTTTGTATATTAGTGCCAATCAGGTTATCCGGCCTCAGCAGCGAATCGCGCCGGATACTTCCAGAATAAACCGCCGTCATTGGCGATCCGGTTGGAAATCAAGAAGGGGAGATTAACGATATATGGATGGTTTTTCCGCAGAAGAAATATTCACAAAAGAAAACGGTTTTGCCTATAACGATTTCATCATACTGCCCGGGTACATTGATTTTGCGCCGGACGATGTGATACTCGAGTCCAGCCTGACCAGGAACATCCGCATCAAGAACCCGCTGGTATCCAGCCCCATGGACACCGTTACCGATTCCCGGATGGCGATCGGCCTGGCGCTCCTCGGCGGGATCGGCATCATCCATTACAACAATACCGTCGAGGAGCAGGCCGCCGAGGTAAGGAAGGTCAAGCGCTTCGAGAACGGCTTTATCAACGATCCCATCGTCTTCTCCCCCGCCCATACCATAGCGCAGATCGACGCGATCAAGGAAAAATACGGGTTCTCCGGGATCCCCATAACCGAGGACGGAAAGCTCAACTCGATGCTCCTGGGCATCGTGACCAACAGGGACATAGACTTTGAAACCGACCGGTCAAAGAAACTGCTTGACGTCATGACGACGGACCTGGTCACCGCGAAGAAGGGAATATCCCTGAACGAAGCGAACCAGATACTGAAAAACTCCAAGAAGGGCAAGCTTCCCATCATCGACGACAAGGGGAGACTGGTCGCCCTCATGTCGCGGAAAGACCTGCTGAAAAACCGGGAATATCCCCTGGCGTCAAAGGACCCCCGCAAGCAGCTCATGGTGGGCGCCGCCATATCAACCCGGGAAGAATCGAGGGATCGCATCGCCGCGCTGGTGGAAGCGGGCGTCGACGTCGTGGTGGTGGACGCCGCGCAGGGGAATTCAATCTACGAGACCGATATGATCAAGTACATCAAGAAGAAATATCCGGGGATAGAGGTCATCGGCGGCAACGTGGTGACCATGGAGCAGAGCGAGAATATAATAAAGGCCGGCGCCGACGCGCTGCGCATCGGCATGGGCCCGGGCTCCATCTGCACCACCCAGACGACCATGGCCGTGGGGCGCGCCCAGGCGACCGCCGTGTACCGCACGGCGAAGATGGCCCGGGAATATTCCGTCCCCGTCATCGCGGACGGGGGCATATCGACCATAGGCCATATCGCCAAGGCCCTCTCCCTGGGGGCGTCGGCGGTCATGATGGGCTCCATGTTCGCCGGCACCAGCGAGGCGCCGGGCGAATATTTTTACGAAAACGGGGTGCGCCTTAAAAAGTATCGCGGCATGGCCTCGCAGGAAGCGCTGGAAGCCGGCGGCGCGAAACGCTACTTCGCCGAGGACACCAAGATCAAGGTGGTCCAGGGCGTGTCCGGCGCGGTGCTGGACAAGGGCTCCATCTTTGAATACGTCCCCTACCTGATCCAGGGCCTCAAGCATTCCTTCCAGGACATGGGGACCAGGGACATGACGGTCCTTCACGAGCGGCTCCGCACGGGGACGCTGCGGTTCGAGCTCAGGTCGCCCTCCGCCCAGCTTGAAGGCGGCGTTCATGACATGTATTCGTACAAAGAACCGAAGTACATGTAGGAGCGGCCTTATCACCGGTCCCTCTCCGCTTGTTCAGCCTCACCCCCTGCCATCCCCCGCAGGGGGGGCGAGTTGCAAACCTGCGACTAACTGAGAGGGAAAATGATTGGTTCACATAATATGGCGACCCTATCATTGATTCGCCTCATCCCCTAACCCCTTCTCCATAAAATGGAGAAGGGGAACATAGAATAAAGAATTTGATACGAAAGCCCTCTCCCTGTGGGAGAGGGCGCGCCGAAGGCGGGGTGAGGGGAAAACAAGGAGAGGGCGCGCAGAGCGCGGGTGAAGTAATGAACAGAGTGTCAAAACCTCTCGCCAGGGGGGTAAAGAGGAGGCCGCCATGGACTTTAAAGATATCGTCGCGAAGAACCGGAGCTACCGACGCTTTTACCAGGACCACGAGATAGACGGGGAGACCCTGCGCGGACTGGCCGAACTGGCGCGGCTGACGCCCTCCGCGGCGAACCGCCAGCCGCTGCGCTATATCCTATCGGGCCGGCCGGAAAAGAACGCCCTGATATTCCGGCACCTGGCCTGGGCCGCGTACCTCGCTGACTGGGCCGGACCGGCGGAAGGGGAGAGGCCCTCGGCGTACATCATCATCCTGAATGACACGACCATCAGCAAAACAGTCGACTGCGATCACGGCATTGTCGCGCAGACCATCCTCCTGGGCGCCGTTTCCCTCGGCCTGGGCGGATGCATGATCGGCGCCATAAAGAAGGAAGGGCTCCGCGCCGCCCTGAAGATACCGGAAAAGTATGAAATCCTCCTCGTCATCGCCCTGGGCAGACCGAAGGAGACCGTAGCCATCGAAACGATCGGGCCCGAGGGGGACATCCGCTACTGGCGCGACGGCGCCGAGGCGCACCATGTGCCCAAGCGGTCTCTGGACGAACTGATACTGGACCTCTGACCGCCCGTGGATGGCCCGTCCGTGTACCGAGTCACCATACGCTTTTACGAAGAGCTTAATGATTTTCTCCCCGCCGCCGACCGGAAAAGGGACATCGATTTTGAATTCAGGGGACGCCGGTCAGTCAAGGACCTGATCGAATCCTTCGGCGTGCCCCACGTGGAAGTGGACCTCATCCTGGTCAACGGCGAGTCCGTCGATTTCACGCGCATCGTGGCCGACGGCGACCGGATCAGCGTGTATCCCGTGTTCGAGACGCTCGACATCGGGACCGTGACGCGCCTCAGGCCCGATACGCTGCGGGACCCCCGCTTTGTCCTGGATGTGCACCTGCGGAAACTCTCGCGCCATCTCCGCCTCCTCGGCTTCGACGTCGATTACCATCCGGACCGCGACGATAACGCTCTGGCGGACATCTCGGAACGGGAAGGGCGGATACTCCTTTCGAGGGACCGCCAGCTCATGATGCGGAAAAAGGTATCGCGGGGAATGTACGTGCGGAACACCGACCCGGAAAAGCAGGTAACGGAGGTGCTCGTCCGCCTGCACCTGCGGGAGGCGTGCCGGCCCTTCACTCGCTGTGTCGAGTGCAATGACATGATCGATGGACTTGATGTCAGCGGATGGGAGCCGGCGGAGATCGCGGCGAGAATCCCGCCCGGCGTCTATTCGTGGTGCAGGGAATATTACCGGTGCCGGGGCTGCGGCCGCATCTACTGGAAGGGGAGCCACTATGAAAAAATGAGGAAACGGGTGGAAGGAATTTTAACTGATGGCGGATTTGACGTTGACGAACCTCAATAATGGCGGTATTGTTCAATAACAACCAGACTTGACGCAAAGCTTTTTATTAATGGGGTCCAGGGGGCGAAGCCCCTTAAAAAGCCCCCTGCAGGGTGATTTAAACTTGACCGCCTATTCGAAATGGGATACAATCAGTGTATGAACAGATATGAAGAAACAATACAGAAACTTGCGGCAACATATAACGTCTTTTGTTTTTACTCTTTCGGGAGCAGAAGCAGGGAAGTGCTGGAGCTCGTAAAAGGAGAACGCCCGGCGCCGGAACAATCGGCTTCCGACATCGATATCGGCGTGCATTATAGAGATAATTTCCATCCGTCTCTTGGCGAGAGCATTCGGCTTGAACAGAAGCTGGAGGATCTGTTTGAATCTCGTGTCGACCTGGTTGATGTCGTTTCCGCGCGACTTTATCTGGCGCTGGAGATTATCAGGGGGGAACTCCTGTTTTGCAGCGATGAAGATTTGCAGTCAGAATATGAATTGTTGATTTTCCGCCGCGCCGACGATCTGGCCGGTTATGAAAGGGAACGGCGAAAAATGATACTTGATGGTACAATCAAATGAGCCCCTCGAAGATCAGGGAAAAAGTTGTAACCGAGCGGTTGTTCTGGGTTGTGAACATGATTTCAGCCATTCGCTCTTTACCGCTCGGCAGCTTCGCAGATTTCACCGCAGACGTGCGAAATCCGGGTGCCGCCGAATCATATTTACGGAGGGCCCTGGAGGCGCTGCTTGATACCGGCAGGCATGTGCTCGCGAAGGGGTTTGGAAAAGCCGCGGTGGAATATAAGGAAATCGCTTCCGGATTAAAAGAATGCGGGATAATTGACAATGACGCTGAAAAAATTCTTCACGGCCTTGCGGGGTACCGAAACCGGATGGTCCATTTTTACGATGAAATAACCGATGATGAGCTGTATGGTATCTGCAGTAATCAGTTAACCGATATCGAGCTAATAGCCGGAGCGATAACCCGCTTTATAGAAAGCCACCCCGAGATGGTGGATAAGTCCCTTTGATCCGCTCATGGACAATATAGATTTCATGCGCCTCGCCCTGGCTGAGGCCCGGGCCGCCTTCGACGCGGAAGAGATTCCCGTGGGGGCCGTGGTCGTGAAGGAAGGCGAGGTCATTGCCTCCGCGCGCAACGACAACCGCGGGAAAAACGATCCCGTGCGCCACGCCGAGATCAACGCCATCGAGCTGGCCTGCGCGGCAGCCGGGAACGAGCGCCTCACCGGCTGCGACCTGTACGTGACCAAGGAGCCGTGCGCCATGTGCGCCGGGGCCATCGTGCACGCGCGGATACGGAAGCTCTACATCGGCGCCCGCGATCCGCGCTACGGGGCCTGCGGCACCGTGCTGTCCGTGTGCGGCAACCCGGCGCTTAACCACGTGCCGGAGATGGAGTTCGGGCTCATGGAGGAAGAGGCGGCTGAGCTGTTGAAAAAATTTTTCAGAATACGGCGTAATAATAACACTTGTTAGCTTTTCCCTGATCATCCGCGCATAAAATGATTATAAATCCATATTTAAACCGGAACTAATAAAAAAATATTGATTTTTTTCTTGCTTTATATCTATATTCATTTTATCGAATAAGTAATAAAGTAATAAAAATTTAGGGAGGTTAATATGAACAGTGGCGGAGGAGGAAGCGTAGTAGGCACCATCGTATATCTGGCGATAATAGCTCTTGTTCTTGCCGGAATGTGGAAGGTGTTCGAAAAAGCCGGGAAACCCGGATGGGCCGCGATTATTCCCATTTATAATCTGATCGTATTGCTCGAGATAGTCGGCAAGCCATTGTGGTGGCTTGTGTTGTTGCTCATTCCTCTCGTAAACTTTATCATTTTGATTATTTTATCAATGGAACTGGCCGTTTGCTTCGGGAAGAGCAAGGGCTGGGGATTCGGATTGCTGTGTATCCTGCCTTTTGTCGGTTATCCAATGCTTGGTTTCGGACCCGACAAATATACCGCACCAGCAAAGTCTGCATAACAAAAACGACAGGCATGTGCCCCAGAAATGCGGCACATGCCTTTTGATTTAATGCGCCTGTTCGCTCATAATCCCGGATACCATACACTGTCACCGAAATTATTCATGCCGGAGGAATCCAATGTCAGATGTTCAGAGACCGATAATCCTTACGCTCCTGGGAGTGCTGGCGATCATTACCGGGGTTTTTTCGATCATACGGGGCGGGTTGATGATATTCGGCGGCATAACCCAGCTGATGGCCGGAGTCGGCGGAATAGCTGAAATAATCATAGGCATACTGAGTCTCGCCATCGGGAGTGTAGCCCTTGCCTGCGGGATCATGGTCCTCCTGGACAAGGCGGGCGGCGTCGGGCTGATGCAGAAATACGCCTTCGCGCTGATAGCCTACAACGTGATCTGGATCGCTTTTGCTTTCGCGTCGGGCGGGAAAATAAGCTGGCTGAGCGTGATTTTTGAAACGGCGATCGCCGCCGCCACGCTCGCCATGATCAGGACAAATGATGATATAAAGGCATACATGGAGTCGCTGTGTTAATGGACGCCGGGAGGATTGTATGGCGGTAGCTGCGCTGGTTTTAGGCATTTTTTCAATTTTATTTTCATTCACCGGTCCCATCAGCTTTATCGGCATCATCCTGGGCGCCGTGGGAATCGTCCTGGGCGCCCTTGCCCGCAAGAAGGAACCGTCGGACGTGGCCACCGGCGGCCTGGTAACCTCCATCATCGGGTGCGCGATGGCAATGCTCTTCAACCTTGCCTGCGTCGCCTGTTTCATGGGCGGGAAGAAGATTTTTGAAGACGCCGCCAAAGATCCGAAAAACATGCCGCAGATCACCAGGTCGCTGGAAGAGTTCACGAAGGGCCTGAAAGCGCTGGAAAAGGAAGCCAACAAGGAAGCGGCGACGAACAAGAAATAAAGGGACACGAGGAATCACAATGCATCCTGTCCTGATCAAATTATTCTGGATGGGGAAAGAAGTCGTCATCGGCACTTACGGCGTCATGATGATAATCGCCTTCGCCGCGGGCACCGCTCTCTCCCTCCTTGTCGCGCGGAAACGCGGATACCAACCATCGGACTTTATCAACTACTGCATGCTCGTCATAGCCGGCATTATCGGCGGCGCGCTGCTGACGGGTTTTATTGTATCAATCCCCGATCGCGCCGCTGCAGGTTTTATCGATCATCCGGCGGCCCTGGTGAGCTGGGGGGGGATTTCCGGAGGGCTTGCCGCCCTTGTGTATATCACGATCAAATGGAAAGAAAAATTCCTGGTCCTGGCGGATTGCTTGACGCCCGGCTACCTGGTCGGTCTGGGTATCGGAAGGATCGGGTGCCTTTTCGCCGGCTGCTGTTACGGCATCCATACCGCGTCGAGTATCGGTATAACTTTCACCGATCCCATTGCCCCCGCCTCTGCCATGCTGCAGCCGCTGGTCCCCACGCAGCCTATCAGCGCCGCGTTTCTGATAATCGCGGGCCTGATTCTTATCCCACTGGCGATGAAGAGTAAATTAACCGGCATTACCTTCTCGGTCTCTGCCATCATCTATTCCCTTTTCCGGTTTGCCATAGAATTCTGGCGCGATGATCCCAGGGTGTTCATACTCGGTCTGTCCGACGGACAGGTGTTTTCGATTGTTTATCTACTGATGGGAGTCGGGGTCATGGTTTATGTTTTTTTGACCTCACCCTGTCCGACCACCTATCCGTAAGACCTCACCCGCGCTCCGCGCGCATGATATATCCTCACCCTCTGGCTCGCGATGAACTTGATATGCCCCTTATCCGCGCTCCGCGCTCACACTTTTAAATCCTTACCCGCGCTCCGCGCACCCTCTTTTAAATCCTCACCCGCGCTCCGCGCACCCTCTCCATCAAATGGAGAGGGTTTCCGCAATAATAATTTTATTTGCCCACCATTCCCTGAATATAATATCCTCACCCGCCTGGCCCCCTCTCCATTTTATTGCTCCGGGCGCAGATCTTCCATGTTTTCTTCGAATCTTCTAAACCTATGAAAACCTCTTGACCTTTTA
>CAZZHU010000161.1:0-9851 GCA_964654045.1 uncultured Leptospirales bacterium | reverse complement strand
TTCCTATCGTGCATAAAACTTGGCGTTAAAAAAGGGATATTTATAGAGGTTCCCTGGAATTAATTACTGAATTCAACTCATCCAGATTTAAATGTCAACTGTGCCGTGGTTCCCATCCTCGACTCCAGCACAAACTCACCGCGGATCTGTTTCGCGAGCATCTCGATAAGCTGCAATCCCATCCCCCGGGCACTCCTGTCACGGATAGTATCCGGCAATCCTATGCCGTTGTCGGAAACAATGAGCGCAATGGATTCGCCATCCCGTGAAAGCTCAACTGTCAACACTCCCTTTGCTCCTTCCGGATATGCGTATTTCAACGCATTGGTAATAAGCTCGTTCAGTATGAGCCCTATCGGCACCGCCCGTTTAACATCAAGCTTGATCGCGTCAAGTTTCATGGTCAGCCTGATATGATCGGGTCCCAGGGTGTAGGAATCCAGAAGAGAGGTTGTCATTTTCCGTATATATTCATCCAGGTTTACATGCCGGGCATCGGAGGTACGGCTCAACTGGTCATAAATATACGACATGGAATGGATGCGGGATATGGCGTCGCTGAATATCTTCACCGAGTGTTTATCAGAGAGATTCCCCATCTCCAGGGATAACAGGCTCGCAATGATGCCCAGGTTGTTCTTCACCCGATGCTGGAGCTCCCTCATGAGGACCTCCTTTTCGTTGACCATCTGCTCAAGCTGTTCCTTGGCCCGTCTCTGCTCGGTGATGTCGCGCACGATAGCCCACATGAGGTCGGGTTTCCCCGCGTCATCCCGGATCAGGAAGGCGTGCAACTCGACGGGGAATACCGTGCCGTCCTTGCGGTTGAATTCTTTCTCGTATATATCCGATGATCCGCTGGCCACAATCTGCGGCCGTATTATATCCCTTTCAAATGAATGCCACCGCTCAGGCGTGAGCGATTCATAGGTCATCGATCTCAGTTCTTCTTCCGTATACCCCACCATTCCGCAGAAGACATTGTTGACATCCAGGATCAGTCCGTTCATGCTGATGCTGATGAAGGCATCCCTGATGCTTTCATGCAAACGCCGGTACCTGGCTTCGCCGGCCAGCAACTGCTTCCCGAGAAGATTGAACTCGGTAACATCCCGGATGATCTCAATGGCGCCGACATGCCGGCCGGCAGAATCCAGCAGGGGCGCGGCCGAACCCCATAAATACTTTTCGGCATTCTGGTCGAGACAGGGAATGGAAGCCCCGCCGGAGACACGGTTCCCTTCATGTTTTACATAATCATAGGCCGCTTCCAATTCGGCAGGCGGCATTCCAACAAGATCGATAAGCATCGGCCGCCGTTCGCGATAAAAGGGCCGGGCATACGCGTAATTGCCATGCCCGAGCATTTCCTCTTTCTTCACGCCGGTCAGCTGTTCCATCGCCCTGTTCCAGCAGGTTACCTTCTTTTCATGATTGATGATAAAGGTAGGATCGGGAAGAAACTCAATGATGTCATGCATCTGCCGGAGGGTTTCGCCCAGTCTCTCCTCGTCCCGCCTGCGCCTGGTGATATCGCGTGACGTGATAACCATGCATTGCTCGTTATTATAGGAAATCAGGCGCGCCGATATCTGGTGCTCCCTGATGGAACCGTCCATCCTCCGAAACGACACTTCCCAGGCGTCCGCGCGTCCATGCTTCTCCAGCTCCGCCCTGAGGCGGGTTCTGTCATCAGGGTTGGCCCACAGGCCAAGATCGCGCACCGCGCAACGTCCCACGGCCTTATCCCGGGGAAATCCCATGATACGCGTGAAGGCATCATTGATCTCCAGCATCATGCTGTCGTCGATACGGCTGATAGTCATTGCATCCGGGCTTTCACGGAACACCAGCGTCAGATTGTCTATCGTGTTGCGCAGCTTCCTGTTCCTGCAATGCAGTTTCAAAGCCAGCCTGATTGACGCCGCAAGCGCCGCACTATCGCTGTTCCTGGTTACAAATCCATAGCAAGTGATCTTCTCTATCTTATCTGTGACTTCCTTACCGGCATGTGATGACAGGAATATCACCGGGATATCATGGGATTTCATGATCTCCTACGCTGCCCCGGGTCCGTCAATACCGGATCCGGGGTCAATGCTCATGAGGATCAGGTCAATCCTATCCCGATCCGATTCAACAATCCGTACCGCGTCTTCGCCGCTGCGTGATTGGATGACCGCGTAACCCTCTTTTCCCAGCTGGGCAGCTACTCTCGATGCGGTGATGACTTCATCATCAACAAGGAGTATGGTCTTCTTCTTTATATACGGACTGCCCATTTCAGGGACCTCCTTCAGACTCTCTACCGGTTAGTCGGGATTCCAGGATCGTGTAATGCAGCAGGCAACACAATTATGCTTATTCTCGCCAGCACAAACTGCTTGAGCTGAATAGATATCGGCCCCGTATTCCGAACAGTGTGGTATATCAATAAAGCGTGCTTTAATGTCAACAGAATAGATTTGCGTGATGTCATCCAATTTACTCTTTAGTGCGTCGGGGAATTCCTGACATGAAAGTGACATGCATCATTCTTTTTATGTCATCCACCGGATCATTATTGTTACAATCATGACTGAAAATAACATGACTGAATCATGGTCCCGATGCTGGCGGATATCAGCTGTTTACATTCGCAGTCAGCATAGTCACCCCGGGCGGCAGGGAACCGGGCCTGCTGCTCAAGCGGCCACGGGTGCGGCAGAAAGTGTCTGGATAAACCATGATGGAGAACAAGGCGGCAACAAAGGAGCTTTCGGCTATAGTGGGAGCTTGATCACCCGGCCCATCGTGTTGGTGATGAAGCTGCGCTGGACCAGTTCGTCGAAGGTTATCATATCGTCCTCGAACTTTATGAAGTCATCCTTCAGAATCCACACGCTCACGTGCTCCGGGGCTCCCTTCGAGGTCCATTTCCACCCGATGACCATGCCCCTGATCTGGTTCTCGCTGAATATGGTCCGGCAGGAGTTGATGGTCTGCACCACGTCCCTGAGGTTGCGCCGGATAAGGCTCACCGCGACATTTTCGAAGGGCTGGTCGAAATTCCCCTTCGTGTCGATATCCAGCCCCAGGTAGAGCTTGTTGCGGTCGCCCGACTTCTTATCAAAATAAAATCCGATACTCCCCTTATCGATGGCCAGCTTTTTCTTTTCAACGATATCCCCCGCTATGCCGATCAGGTATCGCATAAATTTATTATGATATTCCGTGGCGGACGTGGTATAACGCTGAACATCAACCAGCAGGTCGGCGTATTTTTCCCTGTTCTGATCAGTGTAAAAATCAAGTATCTTCTTTTCCCGTTCAGTGGTAAGGGCGCAGGTCGCGAGGAGCAATACAGCCAGATGCAGTAAAAATACTATATATTTTTTCCCATTAATCATGTCGTCTTCCTTATAATAATTACCATTATTGCAGCGGGGGCTCTGTCCTTGATCTATAGTACCGCTTTCCCGCGTATTTGTTTAACTTTTACGGCACCGGCAATCGACAATTCTATTATCAGCAGGTTGCAACTTACCCTCCGGCACCGGCATGTCAAGCAGGTTTATGAATATTTGTTGACACTGGTTTATCAGATTCATAATGAAAGGGAGGAGGTGTCACCGCGGACACCCCCTCCCTTTCGATCCTTCTCCCCGCGCCGCTCAAACGCCGCGGTGGCTGCGGGCTTAACTTGCCGAATCGGCTACGCCGAATTCGGCTTCGGTCACAAGCCCGATAGGTGTCCGCCTTGCGGCGGACGTTTTGGAGGCTGGCAACTGGTAATATTAAATTAATAATCCCCGCGGCATGGATGCCGCGGGCGGCGATCGTCAGCAGGATGCTGCATACGATCGCCGTATAAGTAAAATATTTTCTTAGATATCGCCCGGCCCGCCGCAGGCGCGGGGTGAAGGGGAGCCCGAGGGGAAGAGGGCAAGGAGCCCTCGTCCCCTCGGAAAATTGCACGATCCGCACCGGGTCATAAGGGAACTATTCATGAATAGAATGAGATTTTGGATATCAGCGATATTAATTATATTAATCCTTTTCACCGGGTGCGGGCACTCCGTCAACTACCACCTCAACTCCGGCGGCCGGCGCGTCCGCACCGGCATAGAAAAATTCGTCAACGGGCCGGTCAAGAAATATAAAGGGCGCAAGGCGGCCCTGGTGACAAACCATTCCGGTTATGATTTCGACCTTCGCCAGAATATCCAGCTCCTGCGTGACAGCGGTGTTACGGTTTCCATGGTCCTGGCTCCGGAACACGGCATTTACGGATACAAGAACGACATCGACTACCATCCCGTCACATACGACCGGAACATCAACTGCTACATCTACAATCTCTACGGCATCAACCGGTACACCCTGGGCTACCTGGTCCGGCAGGTGGATATTGTCATTTTCGACATCCAGGACATGGGGATGCGCTGCTATACCTATATTACGAACCTGAAGGACATCATGGACGCCATGGACGGCCTAGACCGGGAGCTCATAGTCCTGGACCGGCCCAATCCCGTGGGATTTCTCGGTATTGACGGCTCCTTCCTGGAAAAAAGGTATACGACTAAATACGTGAGCGCCTTCCCTGCCCCGTTCCTGTACAACATGACCATCGGGGAGGCGGCCCGGTATTACCGCGGCGAGTTCCGGCCCAGGGTAAAACTGAAGGTCGTCCCCATGGGCAGGTATTCCCGCGGCATGCTCTTCCGGGAAACGCGGCTCCCCTGGATACCGCCCTCGCCGAACCTGCCGACCTACGAGTCGGCCATTGTATATACTGCCGTCGTGCTCATGGAGGGGATCAACCTGTCCCTTGGCCGGGGCACCACGAAGCCTTTCGAGTATATCGGCGCGCCCTGGATCGAACCGGTGTCCTTCTGTAAAATACTCAACGGCCTCGGCATGAAAAACTTCAGGTTCAAGCCGGTCTATTTCAAGCCGACCTTCAGCAAGTACGCCGGCTCACGCTGCGGCGGAGCGCAGATCTTCTACACCGGCGGCAGGTTCAGCTCCACCGAAGCGGCCTTTCACATCATCGGGGCCGTCATGAAGCACTATCCATATTTCGCCAGGTGGGTAAGGTTCGGGCCTTTTTATGACATCGACAGTCTGGCCGGCACCGATAAGTTCAGGGTTTACATCCAATCGGGCAGATCCTGGGAGGAGTTCCAGAAGGAAATATCCCCCGGATTAAAGGCATATATAAAGAAAAGAAGAAAATATCTGCTATATTAATTCAGGATAACTCGCATGGAAAAAAGATGGGTGCTCATAACAGGGGCCAGTACGGGGATCGGGAGGGCCTGCGCCGAACATCTCGCCGCAGGGGGATTCGGCGTGTACGCGTGCGCGCGCAAAAAAAAGGACCTCGACGAGCTTTCCGGAAAACCCAACATCGAGCCGCTCAAGCTCGATGTAACGAGCACGAAAGATATCAGCGCCGCCCTTGCATGCATCACCAGGAAGAAAACCGGCCTCTACGGACTGGTCAACAACGCCGGCATCGCGGTGGCGGGCCCGCTTATCGATATCTCCGACGGCGATATGCAGCGCCAGTTCGACGCGAACTTCTTCGGCATCCACCGGGTGACGCGGGCCTTCCTGCCGCTTCTCATGCAATCGTCCGGAAGGATCGTAATGATGTCGAGCGATTCCGGCTTCTTCGCGACCCCCTTCTTCGGGCCCTACTGCGCGAGCAAGTTCGCCATCGAGGGTTATTCAGACTCCCTTCGCCGCGAGATGCTGTTGTGCGGTGTCAAAGTCATCATCATACAGCCGGGCCGCATCGCAACGCCCATGTGGGACAAGGGCGGAGAACAGCTGGACCGTAAAGGGACCTCGCCATTCATTGAAGTCGCCAGAAAGATCGGTGAACACGCGATCATGAAGGGCAAAGCCACAGGACTGCCGCCGGAGGCGATAGCCCGGGTGGTGCATACAGCGCTGACGAAGAAAAAGCCGCAGCTGCGGTACCTGGTGGCGCCCTCCACGCTGAAGTACCGGATCATCAAGCTCCTCCCCGGCTCGGGGGTTGACGCCATGGTAAAAAAAGAGCTTATGAAAGAATAATCCTCGAAAAGTATTATTCAAAAAAAATACTTGACTATATTTTAGTATTTTATTATATTCTTAATATTAAAAATTTCGAGGGGAATTGTAGTATGACAGTTAATTCGAAAAGATGCCCGCAAAATCATACATGTCCGGCAGTCCGATTTTGTCCGGCAGGCGCAATTGAGCAGAAAGGTAACGGACTGCCCGTAATAAATGAAAGCAAATGCCTCAAATGCGGGGACTGCGTCGGTTTCTGTCCCATGAAGGCCATAGAGGGATGATTATGAAACAGGATATCTCGCAGGGTGCCGGCAGGTTTAAAAATATCCCGTGGAAACTCTTCATCGGAATGGCCATCGGGGGAGCTGCGGGTTTTCTCTATTATTATTTCGTCGGCTGCAGCACCGGCACCTGCCCCATCACGTCAAATCCGTACGGGAGTATTCTGTACGGGTCCCTCATGGGAGCGCTGATTGCCAGGATGTAACCTGATGGCGGCAAGAGAATTTTCCATGATCAGCGTCAACCAGGCAGCCTCCCGGATGCAATGGATCAATACAAAGTAAACAGCATCAGCAAGCAGGCATTCTCTTAACCATAGCCCTATTTGTTTTTTCCATGCAAAAGCATTGAAAGATTAAAGGCAAGCTTCATGAACCCCGAGCGCAGGATAGAGAACCGCGACGTATAGCGCTTCAGGTCATGGCCGCAGTTGTGGCATTTTGCCGAATACCAGGAAAATCCGGTCCGGCATTCAGGACATTTCCATCTTTTCTCCTGTTCCGAGAGCCACCGGTTAACACCCTCTTTTTTGATGCTCTCCAGGTTATCCGGCACCTGCTTCAGATGAGGCAGGAGCAGCTTCACCTTCTGCCATTCGGTAAACAGACCGCACGGGTATTCGCCGCAGTCGACGCAATGATCGACCTTCTTTTCCATGGCGCAGGTCCGTATTTTACATACCCTGCAGTTGACGAAAAGCGAATCGCTTTTACAGCCATGGCAGGCCAGCTCAAAAGGACTTGTCTCATCATACGCGATGCCCATTGCCCGCTGGATCTTCTTCACCGTGGATTCCTTCCAGAACGAGGCAAACGCGGTCTTGCGGCCGGTCTGATACGCCATCATGATGTCACAGGCGCCGCAGTATATCCCGCAGTATGAATCGTAATTAAAATATTTCATGGTGCCACCCCCTGTCAGTTCATCCATCCATCAACAGCCGCTGGCATGCCGGATAACGCGGCTGTCACCAGACATGCGGCAACAATCTGTATCTGACTTTTTGCGCATACCCGGCATACCCGTCCAGTTCCGACCTCAATGTCCTGTCTTCAAGGGCCGTCCGGATTACCAGAAACGCGACTGATATCGCCGAAGCCAGGAAACCCCACAGGGAACCAAGCAGAAGCGGTATCATCAGGTTCGATATGATAAACCCGACATATCCGGGGTGCCGCACGAATCTGTAAGGCCCCCCTGTCGCCACCGTGTGACCCCGGTCCGTCTGCAGCCGCACCACGGTTGAAAAAAACCTGTTCGAGACCATGGCCCATGCCGACAGCATGGCGCCGAGAATATAAAACAGCAAGGCCAGCAGGCGAATACTTACATCAACCTCCATACTCCAGCAGAACCTGTAATCAAGACCGGCTATGACATACAATCCGAAATAGGGAATGATGCTTATGGCGGTCAGCACCCTGTCCCATTTTTTAGCATTTTCCTTCTTCCTGCCGCGCTCCTCGATCACCTCCCGGGGAAGCACGACAAAGTTTATTGCCAGGATCACTACATTGGCTGCCACGAAGACCCATGCCCACTGCCACCTGATCGTCCATGCCGACAGGAACAGGATGGTAAAAATGACCAGATAGAGCAAGAGCACCTGGATAGTTCTTTTGGCAATATTCTTATTCATCGCTCACCTCGCTCATGCCAGTTGCCGCATTTGACAAACAAGCCTCATGAAAAACAATTGACAATAAAAAGTAACACCGTTATTCAATTTGTCAATTATAAACTCACATGCGCATGACGACATGCGGAAAGAAAATTGCGTAACCATTTCAATGCAATTATTTTCGTATCAATGAGCCGTAATTTAAATACTTGTGCAGGTAAACCATGCGGATCATAATCGATTATCTCTATGCGAACCAGATTATCGGACTGGCTACGACAATAACCATCATCATGGGAATTACCATTTTCATGACAAAAGTGTATCCTTTTGAAAATTTCAGCGCCATAACCCTGAGAAAAAAAATAAATTACTATACGCTGATCGGGGGCGCCATCGCTCTCTGCATCTTCCTCATCATCCAGGCAACCGTCAACCCCCTCAATGTCGGCCGCGCCGGATCGATCCGCCAGGCTGTCATATTGAATAAAACCATCATTTTTATCGATCTCTACGCATTGGGAGGATCAGAGCTGGCGGACACCCCTCCCCTCCTGCGGGCATGGGTCCTGGACCGCGAAACGGGAAAAATGATAACAAGAAAAAGCATCCATATCGAAGACCCCATACTCGGGGCAAATGAAACCTCGCTGCTCATCGGGGAGGAGGAGGACTGTTTCCTGACTGATGACAGATTCCGGACCACGACCCGGCTTGTTCAAAACGGCACATACGGCAAGAAGAAGGTCCACAAATTCACCTTCCGCAGCGGGGCGCTGATCCTCTCCTACACGGATTTTTCCGAATCCCGGATACCCCTGCCCCTCGCTGCCAGGCGCAGCGCAAATAACAGCGATATTGATTTCAGGTACATGGACACGGACCGCGAAACGTATCTCCTTACCCGCCGGATCAACAACAGGATTATCTGGCAGCTTGACCAGTCAGAGGGGGCCGTGAGGGATCATATCCCCGACCTTCTCTACGAGTCTCCTTCCAATGATCTGTACCTGCTCTGGACCGAGTACCGGTTAAAGGCGATATCCAGAAAGACCGGCAAAACGGTGTGGACCTTCTGGTATTGATTTGCTGGCCCGGGGTTTAAACCCCGGGCCAGCAGAAAGCAGGCCACCTTACATATTCAAATATTCAAAAAACTTCCTGATCTCTTCCGGAAGCTCGCCCTTTTCGTCCTGGTACTTTTTGAACCGGCGCTCGTAGGCTTCAACTTCCTTCTTGTGGATGTTCTTGTAGCGGGTCGCCGGCTGGGTGAAAGCGGGCATCGTTTCGAGCCTGGAGCGCAGCTCCTTGCGGAAGGGGATATGGCGGAAAAACATCTCCCGCACCACGTTGTTGAGCTTCATGATGCCGTCCTTCTCGTACATGATCCACTGGGTGTAATCTTCGGCGAAACGGTCGCGGTTGTTCCTGATGCTCTTGAACCGTTCGTCGATTTTTTCCTTGGCCTCCTGGGAGAGCTTCGACATCTTCTTGAAGGTGTTCACGTAATCGAAGAATTCGCCCGTCACGCCGCCTTCGATCGGGTCGGCCCACATGGCGCCCTTGATATCGCGGTTCAGCTCCCACCGGAAGCTGGCGAAGGTATGAACGAGGCTCCGCATCAGGTCGCCCATGAAGAATATGGGAACCACGATCCTCCCGCGGCTCCGCTTGTTGGTGCCGGTCATGTCCTGCCAGAGGAGAGTCCGCGTGCCGAATACGGGAAGAAGGATAAAGTAGGGAACAACCTCTTCCTGGATGATCTCGCGGGCATCGCCGATCTTGAGGACCGTTTCGCGGTAGAACACGGAGAAATCAATGTTCCGCACCTCCTTGGTGATGGTCTCGATCTTTCTCTTGTCGTTGTATATCTGCTTCAGGCTCCCCCGCACCA
>CAZZHU010000160.1:0-10074 GCA_964654045.1 uncultured Leptospirales bacterium | reverse complement strand
CGGTAGGCCATGGCGATGCCGTCGCCGGTCGCGATCTCCGGGTTGGTGGTGTGGAGGTAGACCTGCCCCACGCCTCCCGTGGCCAGGAGGGTCATCTTGGCGTTGAAGGCGTTCACCATGCCGGTGGTGTTATCGAGTATGTAGGCGCCGTAGCAGTGTATGGCGTTCCGCTTTTTGCCTTTTTTTTTCAGCTGGTGCTCGGTCAGGAGGTCGACCCCGGTATGGTCTTCAAAGAGCTGGATGTTCTTTATCTCCGATACTTTCTTCAGAAGGGCCCGCTCCACCTCCTGGCCGGTGAGGTCCCGGGCGTGGACGATGCGGTTCTTTGAATGGCCGCCCTCCCTTCCCAGGTCGAGGACATGGCCGCCGGGGCCTTCCATCTCTGAAAACTGGGTGCCCCATTCCATCAGTTCCCTGATGCGCTCCGGACCGGACCGGACCAGTAGTTCAACCGCCGTGCGGTCATTGAGGCCGGCCCCGGCCTTCATCGTGTCTTCAATGTGTTTTTCGAAGGAATCCTCCGGAGACAGGACCGAGGCGATGCCTCCCTGGGCGTAGTTGGTGTTGGAGTCGAAGTCTTTTTTCTTTGTGACGATGTTCACCGATCCGAAGCGCGATGCCTTGATGGCGAAGGCGAGGCCGGCGATGCCGCTGCCGATCACCAGAAAATCAGATTTGAACTTTTTTGGCCTCATGGTTCCGTATCTCCCTGAAATTATTATGCACGGTCTCTATTACGCGATCGAGGGGTTCGCCGCGCAGTTCGGCTATGAACCGGTAGACATGGATCACGTAATCCGGCCTGTTGGTTTTTCCCCGCAGCGGCACCGGCGTCAGAAATGGCGCGTCGGTCTCGACCAGGAGCCGCTCGAGGGGCACGAAGGAAGCGGATTCCTGGAGTACGGCTGCGTTGCGATAGGTGACGTTGCCCGCGAAAGAAATGTAAAAGCCAAGATCCAGGGCCTTCACCGCCGCGTTTCGGTCGCCGGAAAAACAGTGTATGATGCCGCCGGTCCTGCATGATTCCCGGAGCAGGGCCAGGGTTTCTTCCATGGCATCGCGCGAATGCACAACGAGAGGCATGCCGAGACGGTTGGCCAGGTCGATCTGGAAACGGAAGGATTGCTCCTGCATTTCCCTCGGCTGGCGCATCCGGTAGAAATCAAGACCGCACTCCCCGATGCCGAAAAAAAGGCCTGAATCGGGGCCGGAATGAACAGCTTCCGCAAGTTTCCGTAATTCGACGAGTTCCGCACCGGGCGCTGGCGATGATGGATGTATCCCGGCCGTGAAGAGAATGCCGTTTCGGGCGCGGCGTTTCGCGAAATCAAGGGACCACCGGGAACTGCCGACATCGATGGAAGCCTGTACCGCTTTCGACACGCCGTTCGCGCCCAGGTGGTCCATGAGATCGTCTTCGGATATCGTAGTATCTTCAAGGGTAAGATCAAAATGTGCGTGGGAGTCAATATACATGGCATTTCCCGAAGAACCGTCCTGCAGCCTTTGTACCGGGAACGGCGCCATATTTGCAAGAATAAAATAGACGATTAATGTGTTGAATTTTTTGTTATATCGGCCATCATGGACAATGGAACGTACAATGAGAATTTTAGCAATCAGCGATATCCATGGTGAAAAGAAATTTTTTGATGCCGCCGCTGATCTGATCGGGTCCGCTGATCTCGTGGCGCTCTGCGGTGACATCGGGAAGGGAGGGGACCGGAAGTCAGCGGAAGATGTCCTTTCCTGCATCGAGCGGTATACTACCAGGATCATCGGGGTGCACGGGAACTGGGACCGGGACGATGTCAGCTCTCTTCTCGAGGACAGGGGGTACAACCTCCATGGCAGGGGCAGGATCATAGATGGAATAGGTTTTTTCGGCGTCGGGGGATCGAGCCAGACACCCATGAATACCGCCAGCGAATACACCGAGGATGAGTTCAGCGAGTACCTTTCGGCGGGATACGGCCAGATTTCAAACGCCGCATCGTCGGTCCTGATAAGCCATGCCCCGCCGCACCGGGTGCGCGACCGGACGTTCATCGGCCTCAGGGGTGGCAGCAGGGTCGTCAGAAAGTTTATCGAAGACAACAAGGTCGACCTGTGCCTGGCGGGTCATATCCATGAGGCCCATGGCGTGGAGCGGTTCAATAATTGCCTGGTGGCAAATTCAGGATCCTTTAAAAAGGGAAGATATTCATTGATTGAAATTGGAACCGCCATTACCGTTGATCAGGGAAAGCTTTAATGGAACTGATCGGAAAACACTTGAACGGAGGTCTTCCCGCGCGGCGGTTGAATTTAAGCTACATTGGAAAAGAGGTAACAGGGTGACCAGGGATGACAGGCGCACATTCCAGAGATTCATCAAACGATTAAACGTGCGGGTCGGCCGCGATGTAAAGAATTATGAATATAAAGAAATGGACATCACTGTTGCCACATCTGAAAACATAAGCGCCAGCGGCATGCTCATTAATTGTAAGGCCTTCATGGATATACAGGAAATTGTCCGGGTGACCTTTTTAAAACCGAACACATTTGACGTTTTCGAGGGCGCCGCCCGGGTCATCAGGATTGAACAGAACCATGACATGACCTTTACGGTGGGCCTGCGTTTTCTCAATCTCACGGCGGCGGAAATGAACACCATGGACTATTCATTAAGCATGTCCGCGTAACCCGGTTTGAAGGCCCCGTAACAGTAATAATCCGACTGAAAATTATTATTTGTAATCTGATAATTAATTTGACAATTTTAGGATGTGCATTAATTATCAGATTTTAATATGAATTCCCTCAAACGAAAAGATCTCCTTGATATCCAATCATTATCTGTAGAGGAGATACTTCTTATCTGCCGGTCAGCCAAGTATTTCAAAGATATTTTTACCCGCTCAGTGAAGAGCGTACCTATTTTAAGGGGAAAATCGGTCTGCACCCTGTTTTATGAGCCGTCGACGAGGACAAAGATGAGCTTCGACCTTGCCGCCAAGCGCCTGTCGGCAGACCTGATCAATTTCTCGGTGTCGACATCAAGCGTCGTAAAGGGGGAGTCCCTGATCGACACGGTCCACACCTTGGAAGCCATGAAGGTGGATTACATTGTAATGAGACATGCGGCGTCAATGGCGCCGCATTTTTTATCTCGTAACATCAAAGCATCGGTCATTAACGCCGGGGACGGGTTCCATGCGCATCCCACGCAGGGGCTGCTGGACGCCTATTCCATCATGGAGAGGTGCGGGAGCCTGGAGCGGGGCAGCATGGAAGGGCTCCATATCGGCATTATCGGCGACATCAAGCATTCGCGCGTGGCGCGCTCCGACGTGGAGGCGTTTAAAAAGCTGGGCGCGAAGGTAACCCTCTGCGGGCCGCCCACCCTGGTGCCGGATACCTTTAAGCATTACGGCGTGGAAATCAGCTATAACCTGGACGCCCTCCTTCCCGGCCTGGACGTGATCAATCTCCTGAGAATCCAGAAAGAACGCCAGAAGGGCTCTCTGTTCCCGTCGCTGCGGGAATACCACCGGCAGTTTGCCCTGACCGATGAACGGTTCCGGCGCTGCAGGAATGACGTTATCGTGATGCACCCGGGGCCGGTAAACCGCGGCATAGAGATTGACGATGCCGTCATGAACAGCTCCAGGACAATTATCAATGAGCAGGTCACCAACGGCGTGGCTGTCCGGATGGCGATTTTTTATCTCCTGGCCGGAGGGGCGCCGCTCGAGGAAATGAGCGAAGAACGAGGTCCTATTGAAAATAGTAATTAAAAACGGGCGTCTCATCGATCCTGCGTCCAGAACCGATGATGCCCTGGACATTCTCATCGAGGATGACAGGATAGCTGATATATCCCGCGGCATTCCCGTGAGGGACGATTACGGCGTGATTGACGCGGGCGGGTGCCTGGTGCTGCCGGGGCTGATCGACATGCACGTTCACTTCCGCGAGCCGGGACGCGAGGATGTCGAAACAATTTACAGCGGGTCAATGGTCGCGGCCAAGGGAGGATTCACGTCGGTCTGCACCATGCCCAATACCGATCCCGTCATCGACAACCAGGCCCTGGTGCGTTTCATCAAGCTGGAAGCGGAAAAGGGGCCGATCAATGTGTTCCCGGCGGCCACCATTACGAAGGGAATGAAGGGCGAGGAGATATCCGAAATGGGCGAACTGATCGGCGCCGGTGCGGTCGGCTTTACCGATGACGGCCTGCCGGTCATGAGCTCGATACTCATGCGCCGCGCCCTCGAGTATTCGCGCATGTTTGACGTGCCTATCATCACCCATTCCGAGGACCTCGAGCTGACGGACGACGGCATCATGAACGAGGGGAAAAACTCGATGCTCCTGGGGCTCAAGGGCATCCCCAAAGAAGCCGAGGAGGTAATGATCGCGCGGGACGTGATTCTGACCCGCCTGGCCGGGGGCCGACTCCATGTTGCCCATGTATCCTCCGGAGGATCGGTGGAAATAATACGGCGCGCCAAGAGCGACGGCATCAGGGTCACCTGCGAGACCGCCCCCCACTACTTTTCACTCTCCGACGACGCCGTGGCGGAATACCTGTCCATGGCGAAGATGAAGCCGCCCCTCAGGACGGAGGATGACCGGAAAGCGATCATTGAAGGCCTCAAGAAGGGCGTCATCGATGTCATCGCCTCCGACCACGCGCCGCATTCACCCAATGAAAAGATGCAGGAGCTGGAGTACGCCCCCTTCGGCATCGTCGGCCTTGAAACCACGGTGCCCCTGATCATCACGGTGCTGGTGAGGGAGAACGGGTTCTCCTATTTCGAAGCCTTTGAAAAGGTAACCTTCAATCCGGCCCGTGTGCTGAAAATTGACCGGGGCGAATTGAAGATCGGCGGAATTGCCGATGTGACCATTGTTAATCCGGAAAAGAAAGTAATGATAAACGAGACATTCATGCTTTCAAAATGCAAGAACTCGCCCTTTATCGGCAAGGAACTGTACGGATCGGTGGAATTCACCGTCTGCAACGGCAACATTGTGTATTCAACCAGATGAACGGTACCGGGAGGCCGGTAACGATACGGATTTATTCTTGACAGCATAAAAACAGTACGTATACCTATTGTCTAACGTGAGGCGCCGTTCGCTGCCGCACGATATATTCATTTCTGCCCATTGAGGAGGTCATATGCGATACGTCACAATCATGATTATCATCATGCTTGCTTCGGTTTTCGCCGTTTCATGCAAGATGAAAAAGGAGATAACCCTGGAGGACTACGCCAAAATAGAGACAGAAATAAACCTGCCCAATCCGGATATTGATAAAGCGAAAGTCGAGGAAATAGCCAGGAAGTACGGTTATTCCTACCAGCAGTACAAGGATATGTTCGATAAGGTCGAGAAGGATGCGAAGCTAAAAGAAAAGCTCGGCGAAATGAGGCTGCAGGACCAGAAAGAGGGAAAACAATAGGGCTGTTCCGGTGGGACTCTTTTCGCCGAATCACGTATCAGATAATTTTCAGAAGCCGGGCGGCGTTCCTCCCAAGAATGTCCGCCTTTAATTCTTCATCCGCAAGTTCCCTGTTGACGGCATCCAGATACCTCTCGTGCGGGAGCAGCGGATAATCGCTGCCGAAGAGCAATTTTTTTGAGCCTGCCATAAGGGGCGCAATCCGGTATATGATATCCGAATAAAGGTAGGGTGAAGCCGCCGTGTCATAATAACAGTGGGCGAGGCCCTTCGATACTTCCGGCATGAGTTCATAAAAAATCATGCCGCCCCCCCAGTGAGATAAAATCACGGTAACGTCAGGAAATTCTGATATCGCCCCGTAGAGTTCACGTAAACCAGGATCGTATTTACCCTGGTAGGCATGTCCTACCGGCTCGTTCACGTGCAGGCAGAGGGGGAGCGAGTATTTTCCGACCGCCGCGAGGAGCTCCCATAAAAAGTCAATGGTGGCAGGGGTAATACCCTGGCGGTAAAAGCCCACTTCGCCCACGCCCCGCAGTCCCATTTCCCCGATGCGGCGCACCCATTCTTCGACCCGGACGGATGCATGCACCGGGACGGATCCGAAGGGGACTATCGCGCCGCCGGAAAGCCCGACAACACTCCGAAGGTATTCATTCTGGACCTCGCAGATAGCTTCGTTTTCCCAGGGAAAGCCCATGGCCACGGCGTAATCGACACCGGCGCGGTTCATGGCCCCGATGAGTTCCTGGTGGCCGGCGAGTTTTGATTTCTCCGAGGAGTAGATGGCGCGGAACTGGCCGTCCCCGAGAAAGGGAGTCCTGTCCCGGCAAATATCGCTGCTGAAGATATGTGTGTGAAAATCAATAATCATTTTTCACATTTCCATTGGCGGCCCGGCGCCGGTGTTCATGCTGCCGCCCGCCCTTAATCCGGTACCGTATCGAAAGAACCGAATTACAGCAATAAATTTTTATTTGACTTTGTGAAATAATTGCTTTACCTTTCCCTCGTGATTGCGGTATACATGACATGCCAATGAAAAACAGGGTTATATTTTTTTTTCTCCTAAGCATGGCGATCGGGCTTCCTGCCAGTGAACATGCCGATGCGGCCGCTTTAACCATGGGCCAGTTCCAGTCCATCGCTTCAGACGGTTCCCTTGACGCGTTGAGAAATCCCTCGCTGATGACCGGACAAACGGCGACCAGTTCAATCGGGGTTATCTTTCTTTCTAACCTTTATTTGAACAGGCTGTTTTCATACAGCTCAATCACGGGTTCAACCTACGCGAGGCCCCGATTTCATGATTCCAAATCCATGGCGGGAAGCATGTTCCTGTCCTACTGCGGAAAAACACCGCGCGCCACGGTGGGCATAGCGATCGGCGCGGATAATCCGTACCAGGCCGACTACACCAGGTACAGCCGCGAATATATCGGCAACAATATATCGACGACCGCGTCCGCCGATTACAGGATAACGACCGGTGACATTCGAAAGATTTCGCCTTCCCTTGTGATTTCCTGCGGCGTGATCGTGTCCGGAAACCATTCCATAGGTTTCCAGTGGGCCCTCGGATATTCCCGTATCAGGGAAAAAAGCAAAAGTTATATCCTGTCCGGCACTATCATGACATTCGCGCACCGGGCGGTAAAAAGAACTGAAAATGTAAGCGCTGAAATGTCGCTGGGGTATTCCTACCGGACACCCGATTCCCAGGCAGGACTGATGATTCGTTCCGGCAGGTTCAACTGGGAGAAGACAAACATTAAATTCGGCCATGGCGATTTTACCAATTCACTTATATATCCCGGCAGGGTGTCCGAACCATACTATCTCCAGTATGACCGCGGTTTGAGTATCACGGCAGGGGGATACCATAAGCTCGCGCCTTTTATCGCCGTCGCCCTTGAAGGAGAATATGAGATCCCGGTACATTACAACCACAAGGCCGTCCGTTACGATGAAACCACGGTTTTTTACGGTATGACGACTAACCTTCTGATTAGAAAATCAGGCCTCTATTCCATCAGCGCCGGTTTTGAGATACTGCCGTCAGGGCCGGTCACCATAAGCCTGGGGGGGAAAGTAAGCACCACCAGGGAAAGACGGAAGGGCATGAGACTGGCGGAATCACTCAACACCGACGTGTATTCCGGGACCCTCGGCCTCGATATCAGGGTCATCGATTCCCTGCTTGTCATGGTGGGATCACGTCTGGTATATACCCATGAGCGCACTGCTGTAACCGCACAGTATGAAAATGTAGAGTCAATCGCCAGGGATGGCCGTACCCGCACGTTGAAGGTCGACCTGTTTCTCGGGTTGTCCGGCGGGTTTTAGATCATGGCAGGATTCTCCTGTCAGCAAGCGGGGTGATATCGTGGACATTGTAACAGTGCTGGGAATCACGTGGCGCAAGGCTTCCATGGGCGACCTGATCATCATGTTCACGTTAATCATGATCCCCGTAAGCCTGTATATACTTCTGAAGATAATCCAGACCGTCAGAAACAGGAAGGTCCACGAGGAGCAGCTCTTTCTGTTTAAGCTCAAGCGGTTCGGCCTCTCCAACTTCCAGATACGGATCGTCAATAATCTCATCGAAATGCTCGGGTTCCCCAACCCGGTCCAGTTCGCTGAAAATCCTGAATTGTTCGAAAGGGCCGTCGGCAGATTCCTCACCCATACGCGGGGGACCGGAGAAACGGAGGATTCCCAGTTCCTGATATGCAGGGATCTGACCACTATTTATGACAAGCTCTATTTTCACATGAAGTCCAAGAAGCCGCTGAAAGGCATCCAGGATGTGGACGAGGAGCAGCTGATCTATTTTTCCCCGGTCCCGGGCAAGGTCTTTCTGGGCAAGATCATATCGCGCGATGCCGCGATCATGAAAATAAAAATTTTCGGGAATCCCGGAGACCTCGCGGCTATACCCGAAAAGCAGGCGGTCACCTTCCATGTTTTCAGGGTGGGCGACGCCGATTATGATTTTGCCTCTCCCGTAACCGGCCGTGAAGGGACCGTGCTTCTGGTCGAACTTCCGCACGAAATCGTCAAACGCGAGGAATCGCGGCATCCCTATATTGATGTGATACTGCCGGCCCTTATCTCCCGCGAAAAGGCGATCCCTAAGGAAAAAGAGATTAAAGAGCCTGTTGGTATAATTGAAAAAAATGAAGAGAAAGCAGAGCTTCCTGAAGATGAAGGCATGATAATAGATGATATCGAAGACGAGAAACTGCCCTGTACCATTTATAAGCTGAATGATTATGAAGCTGTTCTGAGGCTGCCGCAAAAACTGGATTACAATTATCGCTATATCCTGGATTTCCAGGTGATGGAATTCAACTTCAGGGCGTATGTCAGGATCATAGCAACGAAAACAGTCGAGGAAGGCGGCACCCGGTACTATACCGTCAAGTTCGACGAGATGTCGTCCACCTCAAGCAATGTGCTTAAAAAGTACGTGTACGAGAACCTCTGATTGATCAGAAATAGTCCGGGAGGATCGCCTTCAATTTCTTCGACTGCTCCCTGTTGCGTTTGTCTTCGGCGGTGATTATGGCGTACTTCATGGCCTCCGGACAGCCGCAATCCCGTTCTTGCCCGATACGTTCAAGGATGAGTTTCAATATTTTTTTCGCGTTTCCGGCGTTGGTCGTGAGGTTCCTGATGACCATGTCAATGGTGACGTGTTCCTCGGTTTCGTGCCAGCAGTCGTAATCAGTGCTCATGCAGATGACGGCATAGCAGATTTCCGCCTCGCGGGCCAGCTTCGCTTCGGGCAGGGTGCTCATGTTGATCACGCCGGCCCCCCAGGAGCGGTACAGGTTGCTTTCTGCCCTGGTGGAAAAGGCGGGACCCTCCATGCAGATGAGCGTCTCGCCGGTGTGCATGGTCAGGCCGAGCTCGCCGCCGGCTTTCCTGATATGGCCGTCCAGTCTCCCGCAGAAGGGATGGCCAAAGGACGCATGGGCGGCCACGCCGTTGCCGAAAAAAGAGCCGGCCCGCGACCTGGTACGGTCGATGACCTGTTCGGGCAGAACGAAATCGAGGGGCTTGATTTCCTCCTTGAGGCTTCCCACCGCAGAAAAGGCTATGATTTCCCGCACGCCGATCATTTTCATGGCGGCGATATTGGCTCGGTAGTTCACCTCGTGGGGCAGAAAGACATGGCCCCTTCCATGGCGCGGCAGGAACGCGGCGCGATGGCCCTCTATTTCGGATATCATGATCGAATCAGAGGGTTTGCCCCAGGGCGTATCGATGGATAACTCCTCAATTGTTCTGGCGCCGTCGATTTCATAAAGACCCGAACCACCGATAACGCCTATTGTCGCCTTGTCCATTCCGTACCTCGCACAGCAGTATTGCCGCAGGCCGTTCCCGGGGCATGCCGGCCAGTCTGCGATGTAACCGATTTAGCGGTACGGGGTCATTTATCGCAAGAAAAAAAAGTCTTCCGGTGCAGTCTGTGATAATGAACCGCTGTCCGCACTATTGGCGCCGGCAGACGGACAATAATAAACAATCTGTGAGAAAAAAATATTGCCAGCAGGGTTATTTTGATTATTATATATCTAATCAGTTTCCTGAAAAAC
>CAZZHU010000159.1:1335-10136 GCA_964654045.1 uncultured Leptospirales bacterium | reverse complement strand
GATCACGGATCCGGGCCGCATGGCTTTCACCATGTCGTCCGTCACCAGTACCGGCGCGATCTTCCCGGGCACGAGGGCGGTGAGAATCAGTATATCGGATTTAACAACGGTCTCACGGAGCGCCTGCCGCTCCTTTTGGATCCATTGATCCGAAAGGTGCTGCGCATAACCGCCATGTCCGATAGCGGTTTCGGCGGGGACACCCGTGTCGATCAATTTCACACCCAGGCTCTTCACCTGTTCGGCCGCGTCAGGCCGGATATCGGCAGCGCTGACGGCCGCCCCGAGCCGCTTGGCCGTCGCGATGGCCTGGAGGCCCGCCACGCCCGCGCCGATCACGAAGACCTGCGCCGGTTGTATCACGCCGACCGCCGTACCGATCATCGGCAGGAATCGGGGGAAAATGTCGGCCGCCATGATAATGCTCTTGTACCCGGCCACCGTGCTCATGGAGGTGAGGGCGTCCATGTTCTGCGCCCGGGTTATCCGGGGGATGCCGTCGAGGGTGAGGCCGGTGACGCCCTGCTTCGCGAGGTCGCGGACCATCCCGTGGTTGACCGGCGACGCCGGGTGGAGGAAACTGATCAGGACCTGGCCCTTTTTCATCATGGAGACCTCGTGCAGGTTCTTCGCGGTGTTGAATATGGGCTCCTTGACTTTCAGTATGATGTCGGAGCCGGAATAGATTTTTTCGCAGTCCGGCACTATCTCCGCGCCTGCCGCCCGGTATTCATCATCGGGAAAGTACGCGCCGGCGCCGGCGTTCGATTCGACCATCACCCGGGCGCCCTGGGCCACCAGTTTTTTTACGGTATCGGGGATTGCCGCGACCCTGAATTCATGTTCCATGATCTCTTTTGGTATCCCTACGGTCAGACCTTTGAAGTTCATACGCACGCTCCTTGGTTGAGAATCGACGCGTGGAAACGGACGGCGCGGTTCTATGTAATTTAGTTAGTCAACTAACTAAATTACATAGAACGGATTGTCAATACATTTTTCATTCATTCATTCCTTGTTGAGCGCGCCAATAATGAGATTCAGCATCCACATCATGAGATCTCTCGGGTTTGTCTCATTTTTTGGCATCAGGACCGAAAAAAGCGACATGCCCTCGCTGAACGGGACAAGCAGCAGGCTTATTTTTTTCGCTTCAGCCGACCGGGGGTACGATTGGCTGATCACCTGGGAGACGGTCCGGAACCATTCCCGGTACAGGTCCTGGAGCTTGAGGCGGACTTTCTTGTTGTACATGGCGATCTCCCATATCTCGACGAACACGCGCGAAAGGGTGTCGTTCAGCGAGAGCCGGTCTATCATGAACTCGGCAAAGTCCCTGAGATATGCCTTTTTGTCTATTTTCCGCCCGCTATGGGAGTCGACCCACTCCTGGTACATGTCATGGTAGTGTATCACTGCCCAGTCGATGTAGTTAAGGAGTATATCCTCCTTGTTCTTGAAATAATAGTGGAGCACACCGTGATTCAGGCCGGCCGTTTTCGCTATTTCTTTAATGGATGTTTCACTGAAAGATTTTTTGAGCAGGCATTTCGTCAGGGCCTTGTAAATCTGTATCCGCCTCTCTTCCTGGACGCTTTTGCGGGGCATGGTAATCACCTTGTCTGTTATTATCCGGCTTGGCCTCATGTTCGTGCCCGGCCTGTATGCGATACTACTCTTCAATATAACCCTTTCATAATCAAACGGAAACAAATAGTCAAGAAAAGAATTTCGGAGCCGGGCGGCAAATTAATAAATATGGAAAAAAGAAAAAGATGTTGACCCGCATACATGCGGGTGATATTATTAGTTAGTTGACTAACTAATAATATTTGATTGATCCCGGGTGCGTCACGCCGCCGGAACATTCGGCCCGGGCGCCTTCGGGCGGGTATCGCGCCTTGCACTATCTCGAATAATGCTGACGGTTGTGCTATAATTATTCATTACAAGGAGGAGAGTGATGGACCTGCGTAACTATAAAAAAAACAAGAAGAAGGATAAAATCGAGAAACTGAATCTTTTCAGCAGGCATATCTCGCACGGACAGGTCCGTTACCTGCGGTGTGCGCACCTTGACATGCACGAGGACCGCCGGTCGGGGATCAAGTTCGTGGAAAAAGAAACGGGCGAACCGATCATCGACGCGTTTACGTCGGCAGGGTGCTTTAATGTCGGGAGGGGAAACCCTCTTATTATAGAAGCGCTGGAGAAAGCGGCGAAGGACTATGACATGGGGAGCGCGATCCTTCTCTCCGACGCGAAGATTGAATTCGCCAAGAAGCTGGTTTCGATATGCCCCGGGGACCTGAAAAAAGTGCTTTTTGCCGGCAGCGGCGCGGACGCCATCGAGGGGGCCCTCAAGCTTGCCCTCGGCGCAACGGGCCGCACGCAGGTCATCTCGATGGTCAAGGCCTATCACGGGCATTCGGGTTTCACTCTCTCGGCGAACGGCAAGGACTATTACAAGGAGATGTTCCAGCCGCTCATGCCGGAGTTCGCGTTTGCGCATTTCGGCGACCTCGATGAGGTGAAACGGATTGCGTCGAAAAAGACCGCCGCGATAATCCTCGAGCCGGTGCAGGGGGAGGGAGGCATACACGTGGCGAGCAACGAGTACCTCAGGGGACTTCGGAAACTGTGCAATGAACTCGGGATTCTGCTGCTCTTTGACGAGGTGCAGACAGGGTTCGGGCGGACCGGCAGGCTCTGGGGGTCGGAGCATTCCGGGGTCATTCCCGACATCATGATGGTGGCAAAATCGATCAGCGGCGGCGTGTATCCGAACGGGGCGCTCATCTATCGCGACATCAAGCTCCTGAACGATTTCGTGAACAAAAACCCCTTCTTTCACCCGACGTCGGGCGGCGGTTCGGACATCGCGTGCCGCGTTTCTTCAAAGGTGCTCGATTACCTGCTCGGGAACAGGGTATGGGAAAATGCAGCGCGTGCGGGAAAGAGGTTCAAGGAAGGACTGGAGGATATCACCAAGGAAAACCCGCGCATCGTGAAAGAGGTCCGCGGCCTGGGCCTGATGATCGGGGTCGAATACCAGTATGAATTTATCGGAGCCCTCATGGCGGACTGCTTGGCCAGGAGGAACGTTTGGGCCGCCTATTCGGGAAACGCGCCGCAGGTCATGCGCTTCCAGGTTCCGATCACCATCACCATGGAGGAGATAGAAGACCTCCTGGCGAGGATACGGAGCGCCGTGAAGGCTATGAAACCGTATCTCATTGTATTCATGCCCCTTGCCAGGATACCGTTCATACGGAGCATCCTCGATAACGTGCATGTCCAGATCAAGGCCTTCAATTTTCTGCGCGACGTGGAAGATTTATTCACCAAATAAAGGAGCCATTGTAATGAATAAAAAACAAATTAATAAAAAATCCCTGTTAAAAGACGCGGAACGGGTTTTCTCAAAGGGCCTGGTGGCGGCGCTTGCGGAAAAGGGGCTTGATATACTTGAAGGCGAACGAGCCGGCACCGGCGTATGTGACTCCGACGGTAAGAACTATATAGACTGCTACACGTCGGGAGGGAGCTACAATCTGGGGCGGAAAAACGAAACGCTGCTCGCGGAGCTGGCATCAGCGGCCCGCAGGGTCGACCAGGGCAATTTTGTCATGCTATCCGAGGAGAAGGCGCTGCTTGGCGGCAGGCTCGCGCAATTCGTTCCCGGCGATCTCGAGTCGGTCCTGTATACGGTTGTCCGCGGCGAACCGGTCGATGCCGCCTGCAAGCTCGCGCGCGGATATACCGGCCGGCCGGGGCTCATCACCGTTGACGGCGGGTGGTACGGCCAGACGGGTTTTGCTGTCACCCTGTCCGCGCGGCCCGGGAAAAGCATGTTTGGCTCGCTGATCCCCGGGGTGACTACCATCCCGTTCGGGGACAGCGGCGATTTGAAGAAGGCGATTTCGCGGAAGACGGCGGCGGTCATCATCGAACCGGTGCAGGCGGAAAACGGGTGCCGGTGCGCGGACACGGCGTATTACCGGGAACTGCGGAAGTTGTGCGACAAGAAAGGCGCGCTCCTCATATTCGACGAGACGCAGACCGGATTCGGGAGAACGGGGAGAAAGTTCGCGTACGAGCATTACGATATCGCGCCGGACATCCTGATCCTGGGAGAGGCCATGAGCGGCGGCGTGTTTCCCATGACCGCCCTCATGTTCACCACGAAGACCAGGAAATTTTTCGATGCGCACCCCCTGATCCACATGTGCACGTTCGGCGGCCATGACATAGGATGCCTGGTCGCCATGAAGGCGCTTGACCTGTATGATGAAACGAGGCCATGGGAGAACGCGGTCCTCATGGGCGAGAGACTCCATGCCGCGCTGTCAAACGGTGCCGCCGGTACCCGCGGTAAAGTATCCGTCAGCGGTATCGGCCTGCTGCAGGCGCTGGTATTTCCGGATGAAGGCGCCGCGGCTCTGTTCTGCCGCGAGGCCCGGAAGCTGGGGCTCCTGGTCGTCCAGGGTGAAGTGGCGGCGAACAGCGTTCTGTTCCGGCCCTCACTGACGATCGACGTCGACGGGATTGCGGAGATCGAGTCATGCGTCCGGGGCGCGATGGCCAAGGTGCTGAAAGCGGTGAATTAATGCATTCCATTTCTGACGGGATGAGAAACGATCATTAACGGCTGCGGTTGCATTGCCAGGCCCGGCAGAAACCGGGCCTGTTCCTACCCATCGGCATATCCTGCATGCCGGACTACCCAACATGTGGATTACATGTTGACATGGAAAAAACCAGTATACTGTCGGACGCCGGGCTATGAAGGCATGACCGGACAGGCCCCTGCTATCATGTGTGGATCAAAGGAGCGCACCTGTTTGGGGCAGCTCTTTAATGCGGGGCCGGATTTATGCCGTCCCGGGCACCGATAAAAATTATTCTTGATTAAACTTCCGGTAGTGCGCAACCATTGACTCGTTCTAATATTCACGCTCCAGGAGTGGTTCATGAAAAAAAGCATGCTGATAGCGGTGTTTTTAGTATTGATTATGATTGCCGCGGACCCAGGCCTTGGGGCCATCCGCGACGCCGGCGAATACCTGAAAAAGAACGTGGTGACCAGGAAGCTGAAAAACGGGATCACCGTCATCCTTCTGAACCGGGGATATGCGCCGGTGCTCGCCTTTGAGATTTCCTTCCGCGTCGGGTCAGTGGAGGAGAGCTACCGTACCATGGGAGCGGCCCATCTGCTGGAGCACATGCTCTTCAAGGGTACCGAGACCATCGGCACGAAGGACTGGGGCAGGGAGCGTGCCATCCAGTCGAGGATGGAGGCGGTGGGCGAGACGATAGACCGTCTGAGGCTCACCGACCCGGGTAACGCGCGCCTCCCGGCCCTCGAGGCGGAGCTGCGGCGGCTCCAGAAAGAGCAGGCCGCCCTGGTGGTGAGCACGCCCTATGATGCCATATATGCCGAGAACGGAGGCGTCGGGTTCAACGCCTCGACGTCAAAGGACAAGACCGGTTACTACATAGAGCTTCCGGCGTCGAAGCTCGAGATGTGGGCGAAGATGGAGTCAGAGCGCCTCATAAGCCCCGTGCTGCGCGAATACTACCTGGAGCGTAACAACGTTTTACAGGAGCGCCTCATGCATTACGACTCCAAGGGCACCGGCCTTATCTATGAAAAATTCATGGCAACGGCGCTGATCGCCCATCCCTACCGCCATCCCATCATCGGCTGGCGCTCCAATATCCCGTATCTTTCGATCGAGGATATACGGAAATTCTACCGCGACAACTATGTTCCCTCCCGCATGACCATCACCATCGTGGGGATGCAGGATGCGGAGAAGACCTTCGAGGTCATGGAAAAATATTTCGGCGCCCTCGAGGAGCGCCCCGATCCCGATCCCGTGACCGTGCGGGAGCCGAAGCAGATCGGGGAGCGTCGCTTTACCATGAGCTTCGAGTCCAATCCCTACCTCATAATCGGGTGGCACAAGCCGGCATTTCCGTCGCGGGACGACCTGGCCTGCGATGTCATATCGGAGATGCTCACCGGCGGCAAATCATCACGCCTGTACCGCGCGCTGGTGCTGGAGAAGAAAATCGCCTCGTCGATAAGCGCCTGGAACGGGGCCCCCGGTTCGCGGTATGACAACCTCTTCACGATTTTCGCAACGCCCCGGCAGCCCCACACTCCGGAGGAACTGGAGCGGGCCATCTACGACGAGATGGGCCGTTTCTTCGAGGACGTGTCGGAAGCGGAACTGCGGAAGGTGGTCAACGGCATAGAATCGGGGGTTGTCTTCGGGCTCGAAACGAACAAGGGGATCGCCCACCTCCTGAGCTATTACCAGACGCTCTACGGGGAGTGGAAATACGCCGCCGAGTATCTTGCCATGATAAAAAAAGTAACCATCAAGGACGTGAAGAGCATGAAAGATAAATACTTTTCCGGATCAAACAGGACCGTGGGCATACTTCTGGACAGCCGCGCGGCGGGAGGAAAAAAATGAAGAGGGCTTACGTGACGATTTTCCTTCTGGCCCTTGTCCTGCTGGGGGACGCGGGACGTCCGGCGTCAGCGCAGTTCTCGCCGGACGCGATCAGGCTTCCGCCGGTTGAGAAGTCTGTCCTGAAAAACGGCATACGGGTTTTCTACATCAGGGACGAACTTCCCCAGGTGACGGTTATCGCCTCGGTCGGTTTCGGCAAGCTCTATGAAAAAAAGGAAAGCGCCGGGATCTCCGAGGTGATCGCCAGGGCGATATCCCTGGGCGGATCGAAAAACTACCCCGGCAGCATGCTTCATGAGAAGATCGATTCCATGGGGGGCCGCCTGTCTGTGTCGTCGTCCTGGGAAGGCACGGTCATATCGCTTAAGGTCCTGGAGCGCTTCAAGGAGGAGGCCTTCGCCATCGTCGCCGATCTTGTTGCCAACCCGGCATTCGACCAGCGCTCCCTGGACACGGCCAAGGGCCTCGTCGCCGATTCCATCAGGAGGAAATACGACGATCCGGCGGAGATCGGCTTTGACAGGGTCCGGGACATTATTTTCGGCGGTGAAGGATACGGGTCAATGCCGACGCCGGAGAAAGTGAGCGCATATACCGTCGGGGATGTTGCGGGCCGCTGGGAACAATATCGCGCCGGCCGCAATATCATGATCGGCATATCCTCATCGATAGAATACGGCGAGGCAAGCCGCCTCTGCCGCGAATATTTTTCGGGGATCGCCCCGGGTGCGGAGACCGGCTACGAAGCGGACCGTGCCGGCATTCTTGAAAGGGTGAAGGCATCCCGGGGCAAGATTTTCTTCTACCAGAAGGACATTCCCCAGTCAATGGTCGTCGTGGGCACCGTCGCGCCGGATGTCGCGTACCCGGGGGGGCACGCCCTCGAAATCATGAACTTTATCCTCGGCGGCGGCTCCTTCAATTCCCGCCTCATGACCGAGATCAGGGTCAAGCGCGGCCTCGCCTATGCGGTGCAGTCCATTACGAAGTTACGCTATAAAACCGGTGTCTTCCTCGCCTTCGCCCAGGTGGAGAACAAAACCCTCGGCGAGGCGCTGGGCCTCCTGAACGAAAACATCGACAGGATTTCCCATGAGAAAATTTCAAGCGCCGAGATGGAGTGGGCCCGGAAGTCGATCAGCAACAGCTTCGTGTTCCAGTTCGACACGCCGATGAATATTCTCTCCAATTACATGTATATCGCGTATAACAACCTGCCCCCCGATTATTTGACCGGCTATATCGGCCGGATCAACGGAGTGGGCGCGCGAGAGGTGCTGTCCGAAACCGGGAAACTCTTCGAGCCCGGCCTGGTGACCGTGGTCGTGGGGAGCGAGTCGGTCATCCCGCAGTTGAAAAAATTCGGGGATGTTGTTATAATAAAATAGACCTCACCCCCTCGGTCCCCCTCTCCCCCGGGGAGAGGGGGAGGAACAGTAATAATTATTTTCCTCGAAGGGGCTGTCCTCTAAGCCCCCTAAATCCCCCGGAGGGGGACTTATGTGATCAGAATTAGCCCGAAAAGCCCCCCTCTGGGGGGTTTGGGGGGTGTTCTGAGACAGCCTCGCGCCGAAGGCGGGGTGAGGTTACCCCCTCAGGGGAAAAAGGTATCCATCACATGGAACAGGGCATCGTAGTAGAAACAAGGGATAATAAGATCCTGGTAGAAACCGGGGCGTCTTCCGGTTGCGGCGGCTGCTCCGCCAGCCGCACCTGCCTGATCGGAGCTGACGGAGCGAAGCGGCGCCTATGGATGGATAATGACGGCGCCCGTGTCGGCGACGAGGTGACCTTCGAAATCGCCGGGAGGGCCGTGGTCCTCGGCACGGCGGTCATGTACCTCCTTCCGGTGATACTTCTCTTCACCGGCATAATCGCGGGAGCGTCCATAGGTGAAGGCATCGGCGCTGAACTCGATATTTCATCGATCACCGGGGGCGCCGCGGGACTGCTGATCTCCGCCCTGTTCGCGTGGGTCGCGTCACGGGCAATGAACAGGAAAAGGATTGCCCTCCCGCGGCTGATAGACATAACACATAAAGGAAAAACAATTAATTGCCGCTGACAGGTTAATCCAACAGGTGGATATTCCGACATTAATAGAGACGCACGCTGAAGCACGGAGCGTGTAAAGTACTAATCCGTATTATTATGTGTTTCGTTTAAATTTTACAGGGTCTAAGGGGCGAAGCCCCTTGCAAGCCCCGCAGGGCTTCCCCTGCGGCATGAGAGTTGAGGGCGAAGCCATTTTCTGTGTGGTTTCGTTTAAATTTTACAGGGTCTAAGGGGCGAAGCCCCTTGCAAGCCCCGCAG
>CAZZHU010000159.1:0-1235 GCA_964654045.1 uncultured Leptospirales bacterium | reverse complement strand
GGCTTCCCCTGCGGCATGAGAGTTGAGGGCGAAGCCCTCATTATAGAATATTAGTTCAAGGATGAACAACATGTCAAAAAAAGTAATTGATTTAATGACCTATCGGATTGAAAAAACGTTAAAAGAGAACGGTTTTGAAGTGAAGAAGGACGACAACAAGAACATCAAGATTCTGATCAAATTATCGAATATTGACTAGCAGATCCGCACCGTGTCCCCCGTCTCCGGCGGGGGACACGGCATATGACATAACGCTTGTGAAAACAAGAGGAGACCGAGATGGCGAACGATATTGAAGCAAAACGGCAATCCATCAGGGAAGAACTGGATAAACTCAATTATGAATTTAAAGTAGAGCTTCCCAAAAGGATCGCCGAGGCGCGTTCGTACGGCGACCTGAAAGAGAACGCTGAATACCATGCGGCCCGGGAACGCCAGTCGTTCGTGCAGGCACTGATATCGCAGCTCAATGGCCAACTCGGTCAGCTTAAAGAGCTGAATGTCGATGATATAGCCGAAGACCGGATCGGCTTTGGCTCGACCGTCAGCGTTATTGATCTGGACACGGATGACCGGATGGAGTTCGTCTTCGTGGCGCCCAACGAGGTGGACCCGTCGGCGGGAAAAATATCCCTCTCATCGCCGATTGGCAACGCGATGCAGAATAAAAAGGCCGGAGAAATGGCTGAAGCCGTGATCCCTGCGGGAAAGAGGCGGTATTACGTTGAGAAAATCGTCACCATTCACGGCCATGTCCTGGAAGAAAAGTATACCGGAGAGGCATGAAAAAACCGGTCTTGAACCGGTTATACGGATTGGAGACGAGGGGAATCGAACCCCTGACCTCTTGAATGCCATTCAAGCGCTCTCCCAACTGAGCTACGCCCCCGGTCAGAAATTTTCAGATATGGGGAATGCCTTTTTTTGTCAATATTATTTTTTGCGCAATTGCAATAATTGTTCCCTCCCCCTGTTGTTTGCACTAGCGCAATAATCCGGGGCAGCTGTGCTATATATCTTTACAAAATAATCCGATAATGAATCATAGAGATGGAATTGCGGGACGCGGCCCGGGGTCTATTTTACCGCCTCCGGGCCAAATTACAATCTTGACAAATGAATATCCGATACTACTATATGTAAAAGTTTAACAGGGTTTGCTCTATCCATGATACTCACCTATGTAATCATTTTTCTTTTCATTCTTATTCTCGCGGGGATCGTCCTGTACGTGG
>CAZZHU010000158.1:0-10149 GCA_964654045.1 uncultured Leptospirales bacterium | reverse complement strand
CTTTCGGGCACTGGATAAATCTCTTTAAGAGTAACTTCAGCCATGTACTACCTCCGATAATTTTTTATTATATTTGTTATTGGTCTTCGCCGGTGTATCTATAATTACAAAACTGTTTTTTACCGGGGAATCTCAATATATTTTTTTTCAGAAATACCGCGTATTGCTTTCTGCCTCAAGTACTCAGATATCAGGCCGTCATATCTGGATGTCATTTCAAAAACCTTCACGGCAAGCTGCAAATTCAATTCGGGAGACACGGCGCCGCTGTTGTTCCGCATCTCGTCAATTACCGCGCCGTAATCTTCCGAGTCGATGACGGCGGTGACGCTCTTGAAATTCTTGGCGGCAGACCGGAGAAGCGCTATGCCGCCGATATCGATCCCGTTCATCGCGTCTTCGAGAGTGTTGTCCTGGCTGATCATGGCCTTTTCCACCTGTTTCACGTTGACCACGATCATATCGATACCTTCAATGTTATATTCATTCATGTCATGAAGGTGTTCGGGATTGGACCTGACTCCCAGCAGCCCGCCATGGATTTTCGGATGCAGGGTCTTGACCCTGCCGTCCATCATTTCGGGATAGCCGGTGTAATCGGCCACATCCAGTATTTCCAGCCCGTTTGAACGGAGTATTCGAGCAGTCCCTCCCGTTGAAATAAACTGGATATTGTATGTTTCAAGCTCCCTGGCAAATTCAACAATGCCGGACTTATCGGACACGCTGAGAAGAGCCTTTTTGATTTTTGCCATAGGGATTGATCAAACTTAACAGAATTTAGTATGTGCACAGCCATACTCTATGCAAAGTTCGACTTGATACCAATTACTAAAGGGTATAATAAAAAAACAAGTATTTTTTTTGGTAGATTTTTTAGAATCGGGCGTTTATTCCTGTATTAATGTAGATACTATTACAACAAAAAATATGCCGGAAACGGTGATACCTTTATCCATTAATCACCCCGTAGTTTTATCCTTTGTTTTCCTGCGTTTTTTACAATTTTTATATATGAAAAAACAGGCGATGACCAGCGCAATGATAATGCCCGCGGTGATATTATATTTCTGGATGAGGTCTCCGGCCCTTTCACGGACGATCTGCCATTTATTGCCAAGTATAAAGCCGATCTGGATCCAGATCAGGTTCCATATCGAAGCGCTGATCAGGGACAGGATGCATACCTTCAGGAGATTCAGCCGGGTTATGCCGGATACCAGTGAAATGACTGATCTGATGCCGGGTAGAAACCTGTTTGCCAGGATCATGAAATATCCGTACCGGTCAAACCAGTTTTCGGCCGCTATTATGCTGTTGGATGAAAAGAAGCGGTAGTTTTTTTTCATGAAAAATTCGCGCTCAAAAAAACGACCCACCATCACGAGCAGCATGAATCCGATGACGCTTCCTGTCGTGGTGGAAATGTACACCAGGAGATAGGAGAGCCTTCCGGTGCCCACCAGGAAAGCGCCGAATATCGTTATGGTGTCACCGGGTATCGGCGGAAAAAGGTTTTCAATAATGGCGCTAACAAAAAGAAATATGTATAAAAACAGGTCGTTTTTAGGGAGGAGAAAAGTGATTATGTCGTTTATCAGCTGTTCTATCATTGTGCAATAGACCTTCTGCGCCATTGTATGCAGCTTGATGCCCGTGGTACGGCGGAATTATTAGCAACCAGATCCATTCTGTATCAGGCATTGCACCAGGCGAATTTTAGCAAGAAATTTTTAATTCCGCGGTATTATAAGGGAACCTCGAAATATCAAATTTGGATGTCCCCTTGTGGGCACTATCAATGTACAAATCAGAATTTTTCAATGGTTCTATATTGAAAATTCTGATTTGTAGAGGTGCTCATACTAGTATTGAAAAGCCGTTAATTACCGGGCCCTTATCCCCCGGAGGATGCCATCGCACAGGTGCATAAAAAAAAGACAGCCGTGAGGCTGTCTTTTTCAGTGACGCGCGTGTTATAAAACCTATCAGAAGGAGTAGCGTGTCTCAGAAATGATCATGTTCTGAGTGGACCCCTGCCTTTTTGCAAAAACAAAGCCGAGGCATGTGCTGACACCGTTGGTAAATTTATACATCATGTAGGGATATATGACATAATCCCATTTTTTAAGCTTCGGATCGGCATACAGGGCGAACCGGACCTGGAGATCAAGGGCATCACTTTCAAGAAAACTTCTCTGGAGGTTGCCGGAGAGCATCCACTTGTACGGATACTGCTGTCCATAGCCCTCTATGATCTGCTCATTGGGGAGCTTGTTCGATTGCGGCAGGATGACCAGTTCCATCGTGTCCAGCATGCTGCCCGGTTTTGTGTAATTGATGATCCACTGCTGGCCCAGGTACAGCCCGACATAGATTTTCCAGAAGAGGTTTGACGACTCCGGACCGGTAAGATAGGTGACCGTCGAGTTCTTGATCAGGTCGTGTTTGCCGTAGAAATCCTTGGTGAAATTGGCGTTTGCCGACACCTTCCACGACAGTACCTCGCCGCAGCCGATGTTCATGTCCAGGGTAGGGATCATGACGCGATTATAATACATATCGGTGAAAAGCGCCTGGGGCAAATACAGTGTCATCCCGAGCATCGAGGAAGGGCTCTTGAGCATCCGGACCCTGGTGTCGGGCACGTCGTCGAAGCCATACAGGAAGCCGAGGCCGTAACGAAACTGGTTGCCGATCTGTCCCGAAAGCCTGGCCGCGTATTCCCCGTTGCGGGCCTCAAAGGCGGGGCGTTTAACGCTGGTGACGCCCCTCTTGTACATGGCATCTTCCGGCAGTTTCGTGGGCTGAAACAGCGGCATCCATATAAACTGCAGCTGCTGGTTGGAAAAATGAAAGGTAAGGTTTGCCGCGACAACCCCGATGCGGGAATATTCAAAATAGTTGCTCATGGTCGTGAAGTCCCACGGAATAACCACGTCCGAAGGAGCCTCGATACCCTCGATTTCCCCCCAGGATATGATCTGCTGTCCCGCCCTGAAGGTGACATGCTTGCCATAAAGGTCCACGTAGGCTTCACGGACGTTGACCGTGGGGGACTTGCTGACTTCATCCCTTTTGAAATCGCCTATTGTTTGAAAGTACGTGTATTGCAGCATGGTGTTCGGGAAATAGAATTTAGGGAAATTGGTCTTTTCCCCCGCGGCATTATATTCGATCTGAACCGCGGCAAAAAAGTGCGCCATGTCATAGGCGTTGCCTTCCAGCTCGAGCTGGAGGGTCCCGCCGACCCGGGGAAATTGATATTTTGAATTGATCCACCGGTTCCCCCCGACTCCCAGGTCATTTCTTGAAACGACAAAATTGGCCTGTACATAACCGTGAAGGGCAAAGGTCACGTCCTTGCTGTTGCCTCCATCCGTTTTGGTATCAGCCTGTTTTTCCCTGCCATCGGAAAGATCTTCAATCTGGCTGTACGATACGCCCGCGCAGAAGAAGAATAGGGCGATGATGATCGCCATTCGTAGTAATTTCATCTGTTCCTCCAAGTGTATGTGCTGCTGGATTTTTCCGCCGCAGCGGCGGGTCGATCCTACCACCATTTCTGCGTGAGGTACTGTTCGGTAAAAATGTCCGTCCGCAGATTTGCTTCATCTTCGGTTTTTAAATCCGAGAAGATCAATGTGCTTTTTGAACCGGTTTTGACATTTTTCATCTCCAATCCGGTTTCGTAATTAACTTTTTGTCCCTTGATATTATTTTTTGTAGTGAACGACAGGAGCCTGAGCACTTTTACCTTGATCATGTTTTCATCGTACAGATCCATCCGCAGGGTGAGGAGCGATTTTTTCTCGAGAAATGAAACCCTGCGGCCACAGCCCTGGTCGGCCGCGATGGCTTTTGTCTTGGGCGTGGACTCCACCATGTAGCAGTCGAAAACCTTGCCCTTGAATTTAACTTTCTCCTCGCCGAGGCATTTGTAGTTCCACTCCGTGAAGTTCGGTTTGGCCGCTTCGGAGTTGGTAAAATCGCTGCCGAAAAAGCTCAGTTTTTTATCGGCGCCGGTGACCTTCTTGGCCTTGCGGATGCCCTTCAGGTAGACCCATTTGACGTCGTCGCGGGTTTTATAGTGGTACATGAGATAGGAGTTGCCCTGGTCATCGGCCGGGGACATCATGTAAGCGAGATATTTCTCGGCAAACGTTGACGGCGATCCCATGCCCGTGGTATAGGTACCCATGATGAGGGATTTTGTGAACTTGACCCTTCCGCTCCTGTCGTAAATGGTAAGGGTTCCCTTGGCTTTAACTTTTTCAAAGACAGGCCGGTCATCATTCGCCTTTGACAGACGCGTGCCCATTTCCACCGGCGTTTCAGAAAAAGCCGCGGAACAACTCAGGACAAACACCAGAGATGTGATAATTCTAATCAGCTTCATTGTTTCCTCCGCATTAATTGTTGATCATTATATTGTTGCGCCATATTTCCGCACCAGGGTTAGCCGGCGTGGCAATAGTGCTGTTTTCATAAAGCAATTTCATTCAGTTAATGGAATGAAATTACGCGCATAGATTTCCCGCTGGCTATAATTATCTCAGTCCTGCAGCCGGCGGGAAACCAGGAGATGTTACCTGTAGGGATTGTTGTTTATAGATGCAGGGGTCTGCTATTTTTCATAGGTAAGCCTCCGATAATGTATATCTCTTTATATGTTTAATCACGATTGCCACGCTAGTATGGCGGATTTTAAAAATCAATATAATTTTTTATTTAAATTCAGATGAATGAGCAGTAACTCAGGCAACCCGCTGGTTTGCTGCCGGTTTTTAATATTGACTTCTTCAATATAACAGGTTTCATAAACAGGGTAAATTTTTCATTGAATAAATACTGACTGTCGTTGTCCCTGCTGCGCCTTCGGCAGAGGGCGACTATAAATGATTATGAGCTGGTATGCCACAAATCTAAACAGCAACAGGAGGATATTATGATAATCGACAGCCACTTTCATTATGATGAGCGGATGCTGACTGCGGATGAGCTCCTGGCGAAAATGGCCAGTGCCGGTGTGGACAGGACCGCGCTGATGGCGTGCCTTTGTGATCCTATTCCGGTAACACCGCACCTTGCCGTATGGCTGCTCCAGTTTACGCTTACCCGCAGGGCGCTCCGGGGTCTGGGCAGGACCCTGTCGGCCAACTTTACCGACGGTTCAATAAAGATCCTCAATGGAGTCTACAGGATTTACCCTGATCCTGATAATGAGCCGGTCTTTGCCCTGGCGCGGAGGCATCCCGGGAAATTCCTCGGCTGGCTCTTCGTTAATCCGCGCGGGAAACATGATCCGGTGAAGGAAATAGACAGATGGAAAAAGTCCCCCGGCTTCATCGGCATTAAGGCGCATCCCTTCTGGCACCGGTATCCTCCCGTGGCACTTGTCCCGGCGGCGGAACAGGCTGCCCGCCTGAAAAAGCCGCTCCTGATCCACGCGGGATTTGACGACCATGGCAAATTCATCGACCTTGTTGACAGGGTTCCCGGGCTTACCCTGATCCTCGCCCATGCGGCGTTTCCCTGTTATTCCGATTCCTGGGAATTGATTCGTCAGAGGCCTTCAATCTGCGTTGATCTTTCCGCGGCTGCCTATGTCGGAGAAAAGATTATGAAGGACGTGGTGGCATATCTCGGCGCAGACAGGTGCCTTTTTGGCACTGATGGGCCCTACGGTCCCCGGGCGGCTGATGGCAAATTTGATTATTCGTATATCAAACAGAGAATTGAAAGGCTTTTCCCCGATGAAAAAACGAGGAGGATGATTCTCGGGGAAAATTTTACCCGAATAGCCGGGATATGAGAGGAACAGCCCTTCCACACTACATTCTATATTTTTTTATTGAAATTTTTTTATAATGTATTATATTAAGCTGAAAGAATAAGCAGACCTGTTCAGGTTTCCCGCCGCCTCCGGCTGCGGGAGGCATGGTTAAATTTCTTTTTTCCTGTTAAAATTTATCGTTACGAGTTGTCACAGGTAAATAGAATTGGAATCAAGCAAACATTATTCCTGCCTGTCCCGGTAAGCGCCATGACCGGTGAACACGAAGAACAGGGCAGGGAACAGGCACAGGGGACTGTCCCGGTCCCGGCAAAGTATGCCGATGAAAGTCATAATGGCATACCTATCCGACATTTCACTTCAGGCCGTACCAGGCATAGAAATCTTTCCATCAACGGGCGACGTCACGGGGAAATACGTGCGACGCTGAAAATTCCCTTCAATAACAGCGGCACGGCGCGACCGCTGATTTTAAAAGAGACATAATATAGAACCGGGGAGGTAATGGGCTGCCATGAAAGGTATCATTAACGGATCATTATCGGCCAGGCCGAAAGGGATGCATGCCAGGAAATCCCTGGGCCCCGTGACAAACCTTGAGGAATATGTCAATCCTGACTGGTGGAACCAGATTTTCAATTCCCTCTACCTTAAAACTGACGCCGATGTTGTTGAAGACCACCATATAACTGTTCGGGAAGTGGACCTTTTCACCCGGATAGCAAATTTGCTCCCTGATGACCGCATCCTTGACCTGTCGTGCGGGCAGGGAAGGCATTCGCTGGAGCTGGCCCGCCGCGGTTTCAAGTATGTTGAAGGACTTGACCGGTCACGATACCTTATCCAGAGGGCAAAAATACAGGCGAAGAGGGAGTGCCTGAACGTCAGATTCCGCGAAGGGGAGGCCCGCATGCTCCCCTACCGGGCCGATACCTTTGACACCATCTTCATCCTCGGCAACAGCTTCGGCTATTTTGAAACCGTGAATGACGACCTGCGCGTTCTCCGGGAAGTCTTCAGGGTCCTGAAGCCGTGGGGGAGGCTTCTTGTCGATGTGACCGACGGCGATTATCTCCGCCAGCATTTTCAACCCCGGTCATGGGAATGGATCGATAAAAATCATTTTGTCTGCCGCGAGCGCTCAATCTCGGTGGATAAGCAGCGGTTGATTTCGCGTGAAGTCGTCACTCACGTGGAGAAGGGGGTCATCGCCGACCAGTTCTACGCGGAGCGGCTCTATAACAGCGACAGCATGCAGGAGTTGCTGAATGCCGCCGGCTTCAGCGATATCGCGCAGCATGACCGCCCTGAGGCCGATTCCCGGTACGGCCAGGAACCGGGCATGATGGAAAAACGCATCATCATGACAGCCCTGGTCAAGAAGGACTGGGCTCCGGTGCGGCAGCGGAGGAATGACATCAAGAATGTGACGGTCATCCTTGGTGATCCGATGAAAAAAGACCCGATCAGGCCGTCCCCTGCCCTCGATGACAAAGACCGGTATACTATTGACCAGATGAAGGACGCCCTGAAGAGCCTCGGGGACTATAATTTCACCTATATCAGCAGCCACGATTCGCTGATCAATGATCTGACGCGGCTCAAAAAAAATACGGATTTTGTCTTCAACCTGTGCGACGAAGGATACAACAACGAGGTCCGGAAAGAGCTCCACGTGCCTTCGCTCCTGGAGATTATGGACATCAACTATACCGGCTCGGGTCCGCAGTGCCTGGCCTACTGCTATGACAAGTCCCTGGTGCGCGGCGTTGCCAAGGAGATGGGGATCCCCGTGGCCAAGGCTTTTTTCATCAAGCCGGAAGACAATACCTTCGACCTCCCTTTCGGGTTCCCGGTCATCTGCAAGCCCAACACGGGCGACTCCAGCTTCGGCATCACCCAGCGGAGCGTATGCAACGGCATCGAGGAGCTGGTCAACGCCATTTCCGAGATCAGGGACCGTCTGGGCTACGAGAAGCCGATCCTGGTGGAGGAGTTTCTCCCCGGCAAGGACCTGGGCGTCGGGATCATCGGCAATCCTCCCGAGTCGTACCGGGTGCTGCCGGTAATCGAGGAGGATTACTCGCTCCTGCCGCCGGAACTGCCGAAAATCCGCGGGTACGAGGCGAAGTGGATGCCCGAGTCGCCTTACTGGAACGTGCATTCAGTGCCGGCGGTCATTTCCGATGACACCCGCAAGCTGATCACCGAGTGCTGCCTGAAGCTTTTCGAGCGGCTCGAGTGCCGCGATTACTGCCGGTTTGACTGGCGGCTGGACGGCAAGGGGAAGCCGAAGCTCCTCGAGGTCAATCCCAATCCCCCATGGTGCTGGGACGGCTACATGGCGATGATGGTCAAGATTGACGGCCTGTCGTACGCGGACATGATGGCTGAAATTCTCCAGGCAGCCGAGCAGCGGATCGGCGGCCTGGCCGGCATGAACGGCTCAAACGGTCGCTGTGAGGATTAAACCGGACTGTCATATACTGCTGCGCCGCGAGCTCCAGATCGTCTTCGGGATAACGCTGATTTCGGTCATCGGCGTTACGTCCATAGCGCCGGCGTTCCCGCGGATGGCGAAAGATCTGCGTCTCACAGAAGGGGAAGTCGTCATGCTCATCACGGTCTTCACCTTCCCGGGCATTATCCTTTCGCCGGTGATGGGAATCCTCGCGGACCGTTTCGGCAGAAAAATTGTAATCGTTCCTTCCCTGCTCCTCTTTGGCATTGCCGGGGGAGCCTGCGCCTTTACCGGCGATTATACAATCCTCCTGGTCCTTCGCTTTGCCAACGGGGTGGGCGCGTCGGCGCTGGGCGGCCTTAACCAGACCATAATCGGGGACGTGTTTTCAGGCGACGACCGGACCACCGCCCTGGGATATAACGCATCGGTCCTGGGCGTCGGCACCATGCTATACCCGGCTCTGGGCGGGGCCATGGCACTGCTGGGATGGAATTATCCTTTTCTGCTGTCGGTCCTCGCCCTGCCGATGGCGGTCCTGGTTATGCTGGGTCTCAGGAACCCGGAACCGGCCGCGGCGCCTCCGCTGCGCGAATATCTTTCCGGCGCCGTTCGCGCGGCCACCGACCGGGATATTTTACCGGCCTATATGGCGACCCTGGCCACCTTCATTCTTCTTTACGGCGCGCTCCTCGCATACTTTCCCTTCCTGCTGCACAGAAAGTTTAACGCGCCGCCGTCCACGATCGGCTTCATGCTGGCAGCGACCTCGGTCACAACGATCATCGGCGCCTTCAACCTCGGCTGGATATCGCGGCGCTTCACGCCGAAGACGATCATTTCCGCTTCCTTTGTCGTTTACGCGGCTGCCGTCGTGCTGGTTCTTTACATAGATAACCTGTGGCTCATGACCGTTCCCGTGCTGTTATACGGCCTGGCCAACGGCCTGAACATTCCCAGCATCCAGACCCATCTTTCCGCCAGCGCGCCGATGGCATACCGCGGGGTCTTCATGTCCATAAACTCGATGGTCCTTCGCATGGGGCAGACGGTGGGCCCGGTTCTTACCGGGGTGGCGTTCCATGCGTGGGGCATGGAGGGGGTCTTTTATTTTTCCGCACTTTTTGCCATCCTTTCTTTCGTCCTGCTGGCCATTTTCCTTGGGAAATAAAATACCTCATGTCGCATTCTCGGTAATCTTTTCATATTTGTTGTCTCAACAATAATACATAAAGATCCAGTATGTCATTGCGAGGAGACCCGATGTAATCGGGACGACGACGCAATCTTGATTTTGATGTCGGATGTTTATATGAAAATCGTTTTACTATTAATTATCCTCATTACATCAATTAAAAGATCGCTTCGCTTTGCTCGCGATGACAGGATTAATTGCACAAAATTGTAAATTACGACAACTTCCTTAATCCTTCAAATCACGGTGTGATATTCTGTCCATTTGTTACTTGACAGTGGATTAATTGATTATAAAACTATTATCGTTTTTATTGTAATGCATTATATTTCTTTAATCAATCGCAGTGAAGAATATGACAAGGGGCGGGACTATGGGCAGGCATCGTACATTTACCGGAATTGCACTGATTGCTGTTTTTCTGCTGGCGGGGATGACATTCCTTACCAGGGCTTCATCCAAACATGAATATTCTGAATACAGCCCTACCATTTCAGCTGACGGGCGCACCATGATATATCAGGCCGATATCGATGAGCCCAGGAAATACAGGATTTACGCGAAGCAGAAGGTCTTTGACAAATGGAGCAGGCCGATGGCCCTTGACAGCATCAACTCGGGATATGCCGACGGCGGGTGCTTCATAACCTATGACCAGAACGCGCTGATTTTCACCTCTGACCGCAAAGGGGGAAT
>CAZZHU010000157.1:0-10181 GCA_964654045.1 uncultured Leptospirales bacterium | reverse complement strand
CAACCGGGAAAAAGAGTCGTGTCCGGTCTGTAGGCATTGCGCGGCCCGGGGCCATGCCGCATGCAGGTCCTTTGACCGGATGAAAAAATTAAATTGACAATCAGGCATAGACCGGCTATTGGATAGAGTGATAGCTGCATCAATATCACTATTAATGGTACGAATGGATTTCATGCATGCGTGCCTGATGGCGAATTTGAGAACCACATGCACTGCGCGGCTGTCCTGCTGCCGGGCAGTATGGCATGGCGTTTTGAAGAAAAAATCAATAAAGGAGAAATGACATGAATCGGGTAAAATACGCAATAATCCCCCTGTGCGGCCTTGCGCTGCTCATGGGGTCGGCTGTCTTCGCGGCTTCCAAGCCGACAATCGCGGTCATGGACTTTAAAAATAAAAGCGGTTACGGCGGTTATACGCTGGGCAGCGGGGCTGCCGACATGCTTACCACGCAGCTGTTTAAAATCCGGAAATTCAGCGTGGTCGAGCGGGACAAGCTGAAGGGCCTCATCAAGGAGCAGGAAATCGGCGCCACGGGACTCATTGAAAAGAAAGCTGCGGAAATCGGAAAGCTGATCGGGGCCCAGTACCTTGTCATCGGTTCGGTCACCGAATATGGCGTGACCAGGAGCAGGGGCGGAGCCCTGGGAATATCGGGCACAAAAGCTGAATATAAAACCACGGTTGACGTGCGCATCATAAACGCCGCGACCGGCGAAGTCGTTTTTGCCGATTCCGGAACCGGGTCGGAAAGCTCTTCCAGCGCCGACGTGTTCGGCATCGGCGGCGGAGATACCGGCGCCTTCAATGAGAAAAAAGCCCAGGAATCCATGCGGAAAGCCCTGATCGATGTCTGTGACAAGATCAAGAAAGAAGAGATAAAAGATTAAGCGGGGGATATCAGTCTCCCGGAAGATGCTTTAATGCTTCATGGTTCAGGAAGGCCGTCCCCCTGAAAGGACGGCCTTTCCTGCGCTTCCGCGGATATGATGTATCATCCGGGAACACGCACCGTTCATTCCCTGAACTGCTTCCGGAGGTTCTGCGCCAGTGACGTGATCCCGGCCGCGCTTTTCCCCAGGAGCTCGGTGCCTTCGGCGTTTTTCTGGACCATGTCATTCGTGACATTGATCGACTGCGCCACGTTCTGAATCGACGCCTTCTGCTCCCTCATCGTCACCTCGATCATCTCGGCCTGCCCCTTCACCGTTGCCGCCATTGCGGTCATGGTGGCTTTCAGGGCGTCCTCCTTTGTAATAATGGCCAGCACGTTGGCCGCCTGCGCCTGGATTTCCGTGATGTTCTGGAGGAGTATCTTTATAAAGCCGATGATGCGGGCGATGATTTCGCTCCCGCTTTCGACGTCGCTGCGGTTGGTCTGCAGCAGCGTGGTGATCACTTTCAGCTCGCCGGCCGAACTGTCAGACAGTTTGCCGATCTCCTCGGCGACGACTGCGAAGCCCCGGCCCTGCTCGCCGGCCCGCGCCGCCTCGATGGTTGCGTTCAGGGCGAGGAGGTTGATGCGGTTGAAGAAGTCGTCCATGATGCTGATGACGGAAATTATTTCGGTTGAGTTTCCGGATATTTTACCGGTAATATGCCCGAGCTGAGCAGTCGCTTCCTCTCCCTGCCGGGCGAGTTTCATGAGGGACGCGAACATTTCCGCAATGGCATTGCCGTTCCCCTCAAGCTCTTCAATATGGACCGCCATCTCCTCGAAGCCGGCGATGAGGTCAAGCAGCGAGCGGTTCTGGTCGTGCGTGGCGTTTGCCACGCTTTCGGAGCTTGCCGATATTTCCTCCGCGGCCGCCGCCAGCTCCTCCATCGTGGCCGCCTGTCCCTGCGTGTTCTCGGAGAACTGGCTGATGACGGACGAGGTCCCCTCGATCGATTGCATGAGTTCCGACGACGCTGTTTCTATGGCCCTGTTGAGCGCCATGATCGATTCATACTGGGCCTGCGCCTTTTCCTTCTGGAGAGTGCTCATCTCTATGGCCTTGTGAAGAATCCGCGTGCTTACCAGGCTGACCAGGAAGACCAGGATGAGGGTCGGCACGCCGTCGATGAGGCTGGTCCGGGTCAATTCCAGGAGAATGCCCGTCGCCTGCGGCTGCGCCTTGAGAAAGAAATAGGCGAAGTGGCCCCCGACCATCGCCGCGAGGACCGTGGTGGAGACCCACGTTTTGCAGAAGAGCGTCGCGAACACCAGGTCAACATACATGAAGTAGGCAAGGGACACCCCCGCCATGTGGAGCGGCTTGTCCATGAAGCCGGCAATGGAGACGGCGCAGAAGAAAAATGCGGCCAGGTTAGAGGACAGGTCGACCTTGCCCCGCTTGAGAAGGTATAACAATAGAATGCTGATCACGAGCACCGGCCCGGTTATTTTAAGCATGACCAGGAAACGATCTATTCCGTACGCCAGCGATGCCAATGACATAAAAACGAGAATGATCATGAAAAAAAGGAGGAAATATAAATAGAGGCGGGCCCTCTGGTACGTGAAAAAGTCTTTTTCGTCAAATTGCTCGAGTATGAAACCGATCATTTTTTTCCAGATATTCATCGCAATCCTGTCTCCATTTTTATTTTGAAACCATCCCCCGTTGATGTATCGCGGGTGCCGCCCGCACCAGGGTGATGTACTGCTGAAAGACCGAAATGACAAGAAAAAATAATCTCACCTGTAATACCGGTTTAAATCCTCAAAGGAATCCAGCAGGACCTTCTTATGCGGCTCACCGGCGGGGACGCTCCGGTCCCGGGGGTCCAGGACCAGGTAATCTCCATTCGGGAATATTTTCATGGTCCAGGCGCCGGTAACGATCGCGTAATTGCAGTAGCTTCCCGCGATCAGGTAGGGCCGGCGCCCGGTTGTAAACAGGGAATCGCCGCAGGCGTAATCGCCGGAGGGATTATTGCAGCCGAAGGCTTCCCGCATCAGTGTCGGCACCAGGTCCAGGTGGCTGGTGGCGTAACCGTATTCAGCGGAGCCGCGGCCGGGCCAGAAAATTATCATGGGGACATGGAGCTGATACGGGGAATAGGAGGTGGCATAGGCCCGGTTGCCGTTGTTGTTTTCGTTGAATTCGGCGCCGTGGTCCGATGTGATGATGATAATGGAATTCCCGAGCATTCCCTTCTCTTTGATTGTACGCAGGACGCGGCCCACCTGGCCGTCGATGTAATGTATGGCGTTGTGGTACCGGTTGATATAGCACCGGCGGTCCGTGTCCTGGTCCGCATCAAACCGCCTGCAGTGCCGGATCGCCGGTTCAAAAGGCCTCAGGTATTCTTCGCAGGCCTCGCCTTCGCAGAAATTATGGGCGGCATCGTAAAACAGGAACGTGAACAGGGGCCTGCTGCCGCGCCGGTTTTCCAGGAACGCGATGAAATCGTCCGTGTTCTCCCGGTCCCTCGCGACGGAGGTGGCGCCATGCCGTACGCGTTCGGCGCCGGGAATATCGGCAAAAACCGTTTTTTTAAATTCAGGGTACTCCAGCGTGGCGCTTGAGAAAACGGCGCATTCATAATCGCGCCGGATGCATTCCGCAATAAACAGGGGGCCGCGGCCCTGGTCGGCCATCGCGTCCCAGTAATTCCCCGGCAGGGCGTAGAACAGGGAAAATATCCCCGGCTTCGTGCAGTTGCCCCCACTGCTGTGGTTCCGGAACCGGAGGGCATGTTCCGAGAATTGAGCGATCGAAGGGGTGATGCCCGGACTGAAGGCGTCAAAGCGCCACATGTCGATCACGATGAATATGAAATTCAGATTTTCCCCGGCGCCGTTGAATGACGCTTCGGTAAGGGGATAGCGCAGTTCGCGGCCGGGTTGCCCGGTCTGGATCGGGATCGTGTCCGGGTTCGTCCGTATATAACGGACGTTCTTCCTGCTTCCGGGGACAAGTTGAAAATAGAGATCGGTGTAATAGGGTACCAGCCGGGAGTACTTGTATACAAAGCTGCAATTCACCTCGCCCGGCCGGAACCTTTCCGGCAGCACGGTGACGCTTGCCATCACGGTATATGAATAGAGGACCATGACGGCGATCACGATAGGGATGACAGGGCCTGCGCGTCCGATCCTGTGCAGCATCCTGTATAGCAGCGATCCGGCCGCGGTTTCCACGATTACCGCGAGAATAACGAGGCTGGCGACCACGAGCGCTTCCGGAAGGGACAGGGGGATGATTTCCAGCAGGACGCCCGAACCGAATATCCTGAGAAGCTCGGTGAACTGGTGCATCTGGTATGTCTGGTAGGCAAGCCGGTCAAGGAGGAGGGCAAAGAGAATTATTCCCGAGAGCGATCCTCCCAGCATGATGACGGGGAGCCTCCGGGGGACAAGAAGGGCCGCGAGCATTGCCGGGAGCAGGCAGAAAAAATATACAACCGCCGCATGCGCGACATATGACGCGCCCAGGAAGGACCAGGCGAACAGGTGGTTGCCGGCATCGGCATTAAATACGGTCCCCTGCTCCCTGATGAAAAAAAGGTACGTGAGCTCTATTATAACGAATAAGACGATATGTATAAAATAGAACCACCCGATCCAGCGAAATAAAAAATGGCGTTCCGGTCCCGCTTCCATATAATAATAGTATCATGATTCCGGATTTGTGCAATAACTTTTTTGCCGCGAATATTCAAGGGAATTCCCATTAAGAATTGAAGAAAGGAGGGGGGCGCGGATAGCAGAACAGGCGCCGCGCACGACGCGCGGAGTCGCGAGGTCGGTTGAAGGTTTTTTGCAGGGGCTTCGCCCCTGCACACCATTTATGGTTGATGTCAGTCTATATCCCTCGAAACATCCGCCCGCAGGGCGGATGCATACAGGCGATTGTTGTCTGAGCCCTCACCGAACGGAGCGAAGCGGAGTGAATGAGGGCGAGTTAATCGCCTAGCCCGTCGCGGCGCCTGAGCGACCGGGAGGGAGGAGCGCGAGGAGGGAGGCCGCGAAGGCCTTCATCCTCGCAATGAACTACTCAACCCCATCCCAGCAAAATGTGCAGACCTTCTCCTTGGGAAGCCCTATGGCCTGGACGAGATCGTCAAGCTTCTGGTACTGGAGGGTCGTCAGTCCCAGGCGCGCGCGGATCCGCTCGACCATGGCGCAGTATTTCTCCCCGCAGCCGGAGGCATACTCGGGAAGGTTCGCGTCATCCGTTCCTTCCAGCTCCTTGATGGCCTTGCATGCCGCCAGGTCCAGGGCGGACCGGGACCGGGAAAAATTCAGGAACTTGCATCCGTAAACGAGGGGGGGGCAGGCCGGGCGCATGTGCACCTCCCGGGCCCCGTAATCATAGAGCCTCTGGATCGTGTCCCGCAGCTGGGTGCCGCGGACGATGGAATCATCGCAGAACAGGAGTCTCTTCCCCTGTATCATTTCGCGGACCGGGATCAGTTTCATGCGCGCCACCAGGTCCCGTATGGACTGGTCCTGCGGCATGAAGCTCCGGGGCCAGGTGGGCGTGTATTTCACGAACGGACGCTGGTACGGCGTTTTCGACTCGTTGGCGTATCCGATGGCATGGGCCACGCCGGAATCGGGAATGCCGGCCACAACGTCGATCTGGGTTGAGTCATTCCGCGCCAGCGCCGCCCCGCACCTGTTGCGCGCCGCCTCGACGTTGATATTCTCGTAACTGGAGGGGGGATAACCGTAATACACCCAGAGGAAAGCGCAGATCTGCATCCGCCCGCCGGGTTGTTTCACGGTCTGGATGCCTTCTTCGGTCATATGGACGATTTCTCCGGGTCCCAGGAATTTCACTGTTTCATAATCAAGATTCGGAAACGAGCATGTTTCAAAGGCCGCGGCGAAGGACCCCGGTTTTTTGCCTATTACTATGGGAGTCCGTCCCAGGCGGTCGCGGGCCGCGTAGATCCCGCCGGCGGTCAACAGCAGGAGGGAGCAGGACCCTTCGATGGATTCCTGGGCGCGGGTGATGCCGTCGACGAAATTCGCTTCCTGGTTGATAAGCGTGGCCACCAGTTCCGTCGGGTTGATCTCTCCGCCGCTCATTTCGGAGAAGTGCGTGGTGCGTTTCCCGTAGGCGGCTTTGATCAGGGCCTCGAAGTTTTTGATGACGCCGACGGTGACAATGGAATAGGCGCCGAGATGCGAGTTGATGATCAGCGGCTGGTCCTCGAAATCGCTGATGACCCCGATCCCTTTCCGGCCCTTGAACTTCGGCAGGTCATCGTCGAATTTTGAGCGGAATTGCGTGTTGGAAATGTCATGGATGCTGCGCTTGAAACCGTTTTCCCCTAAAACAGCCATTCCACCCCGCTTGGTGCCGAGATGGGAATGATAATCGGTTCCGAAATAAAGGTCGTTCACGCAGTCATCCCTGGATACTACACCGAAAAAACCGCCCATGACAGATACTCCAATGGTAATTTTATGAAAACACGGGATAAAGCATTAAATGCCGTCATCCCGGTACAGTTCTTTCCGATTCATCCTGCGTGTAAATAATTATTTTAGGTTTTTTCGGAAAGTCGGGCGGTTTTACGCGGCTATGGGCGGCAACCTGTTTATGCAGCGGGTGAGGGCCCCCATCGGCACGAAAAGGAGCGGAAAGGGGCCTTCGCCTCTGGCCCTGTCATGTACAGGCGGGAACGCGTGTATTTTCCCGAAACCGCCGGTTTTATAGCATGCATATTATGCCGAGAATGACTGGACCTGCGATTTGAGGTTTTCCGCCATGTCATTTACCAGGTTCGACTCGGAAAGGAGGTTCTCCGCTTCATTGGAATTTTTCTGCGTTATTTCATTGACTGACGCGATGGATTTAACGATTTCTCCGACCGCCGCTTTTTGTTCCTCGGTTGAAATCCTTATCTCATCGGAATGGGCCCTCACCCTCCCGGCATCATCGTTCACGTCCCTGTTGATGCCTTCCTGGACCGACATGTAATGCGATATATCATTGATCATGCCGTTGATTTCATTCACGCCCTTGATGATGTTGCTTATTATCGTGACAGTGTTGTTAATATTGGACATTCCCTTGCTGATTTCATCGGTATTCAGTTTTATCAGCGAATCGATGTCCTTCAGGCTCGAGGCGGTCTGGTCCGCCAGTTTCGATATTTCATCAGCCACGACGGCAAATCCCCGTCCGGCGTCCCCGGCGCGGGCGGCTTCGATCGCCGCGTTCAGTGATAAAAGATTTATCCTGTCCGATATGTCGTTTATAATTTCGATAATATCGGTCATTTTAACCGAGCTTCCGCTGATTTTGCCCATCCCATCGTTCATCGAGCCGATTGATGCTTCTCCCGACTTCGCCAGCGACGACACCGTGTCCGCGGTTTCACGGGCCTTCCCGATTTTCTTGCCCATCTCCATCATCGTGTCCGACAGTTTCCCGAGCTTTTCCATCAGCTCATTCAGGCCCTGCATCTGCGTGTCCGCGCCGCTGGCAATCGAATCGCTGCTTCCCGACACCTCTTCTATGGTTGCCATGATTTCCTCCGCGGCGGAGGCCTGGGCCTGCGAATTTTCAGAAAAATTACTCGAAGTACGCGATAGCTTCTCCGATGCCTGCGCGAGACTTCCCGCGGAATTGCTCACCGAGGCATGGAGCCGGGATAGTTCCACGTATTGCTCCTCTTTTTTCCTGGAGTCTTCCTCCGACTTTTGGATGGCGCCTTCCGTGATGGATATGATCAGCCGGGACAGCATGAATATGACCACGAGAGAAAAACCGCTGTCAATCACGCCCACGCGGGCCGCGCCGCGGCTGATCGGATCGAGCTGCGCCTGCACCAGGTTATAAAAAATTATGTCCGCGGACAGGAAAAGCAGGAACACCGCCCATAGAATCCGCCGCGTGCAGTACACGGTCGCCATCACCATGGCCCCCGTCATGAAATAGATATAGGACGTATACCCGTTTTCGGGGGATAATACCAGCTTCGTCATGAGGCCCGCGGTGAGCGCGATTGCCACCGTGAAGACTATGATATTGGCAGCGGAATGATAGTAACCCTTCTGTAAAACGATGAGCGATGCGATAACGGACGCCAGGATGACGATTACAGCCAGGCTGGCCTGCAGGAATATTTTCTCGTCCAGTAGAATTTTAAAGAGCAGGACCAGCACCGGAAGGAGGACGCAGAAGGCAAGCAGCATATACAGAAGCGTCCGGGATTTTTTTTGTATCAGATACGAGGAATCCGTATATTTGCTCAGGAAAAATGATTTAACAGGTTTCATGGTATCCATGACGCCTCCTCGTTATCCGATGGAATACTGTTCAGTCGCCATGCGCGGCGCTGCCGTTCCTTTTATACTAAATCCGCGAATTCCGCGTCAATCACATTCTTTAAATCAAGGGGCGACAGCTTTACCTGTGTTCCGCGCACTCCGGGACTGACATGTATTTCATCATAGAGCTGCGCGGTTTCATCAATGAAGGTCGGGAATTGCTTCTTCATCCCGATGGGGGAGCACCCGCCCCGGATGTAGCCGGTCACGGGAAGAAGGTCCTTCATTTTTATCATTTCGATTTTCCTGTTCCCGCTTGCCCGGGCCGCTTTTTTTAAATCCAATTCGCAATTGCCGGGAATGACAAAAACATTGTATCCTGTTTTATCGCCGATGGTAACAAGGGTTTTAAAAACCGTTTCCGGCGGCGCGCCGATTTTCCCGGCGACGCTGACCGCGTCCAGTTCGGCCTCGCTGACTTCATATTCAGAGGTGCTGTAGCTGATCCCCCTGGATTCAAGTATCCGAATGGCGTTTGTCTTGGACATGGCGTGAACAGTAAACAACGCCCGGGGATAAATGCAAGAAAAATACCGGCGTGGCGCAGGGCTGTTTCATCTGTTTTTTAATCTACTTGACATTTGCTATATGATAGATTAATCTATTAGTATAATCATACAGAACCCGGGATTAACCGTTATGACGAAAAACAGAAAGATCGAACCCGTTGTTACTATTGTCGAGCGCGAAAGCGAAAAGGACGATCTGAGATTCTGGTCGGGGAAAACGCCGGAGGAAAGGATCGAAGCCGTGCTCTATATGCGCGAGCAATATATAATCTCGCTGGGATACGCATCCCCGCCCCCCATCGAACCTGTTGTAAAAATCATTACTCCATAGCTGCCATGCGGAGCGATTTTAAGGATTTTATAGAAACGCTGCAAAATAAACGGGTCGACTTCGTGATCGTGGGGTCCTTCGCGCTGGCGTACCACGGATATCCCCGCAATACCGGCGATATAGACATCTGGATAGTGCCGGGAAAAGATAACGCGGAAAAAACGGTACTGGCGATATGTGATTTTTTCGGCACCAACCTTGGCGTGGCGGCGGAGGACATCATGTCGGGGAAGATCATCCAGTTCGGCAGGCCCCCGGTGCGCATCGACCTTATATCAAAACTCTCCGGCGTGACAACCGAAGAGATCTGGGATAATAAAATCACGGGTACCTTTGCGGGATTGTCTGTTTATTATATCGATAAGAAAACCTTCATAAAAAATAAGCGGATCACGGGAAGGGGAAAAGACCTGGTCGATGCCGACATCCTCGGCGGGGATGGAGAAAAATAATAAAAGAAATGAAAAACGGGACGCCTTCGCGTCCCGTTCTGATAATCTGACCGGTAGTAATGCCACCGCGTCTACTCTTTATACATGCCCTCGATGAGGCTGCTGTAATTCTTCAGCACGACCTTTCTCTTGATCTTCAGGGTGGGAGTGAGCTCGCCTGTTTCCTGGGTGAAAACGCGGTCGATCAGCTTGAAGTCCTTGATCTGCTCCACCCGGCCCAGCGGCCTGTTCAGCTCGTCCACCGTGGCTTTGTATTTTTTCAGCACCTCGGGATCGGCAATGAGCTTCTTCGGGTCGTTCTCGCTTATATTTTTCGATTTCGCCCATTTGACGAGCTCCGGGAAGTTGGGCACGATGAGGGCCACCAGGTATTTCCGCTGGTCGCCGATGATGGCGATCTGCTCGATAAGCGGGTTCTTGACAAACGCCCCCTCGATCACCTGCGGCGCCACGTTCTTGCCGCCGGCGGTGATGATGATGTCCTTGAGCCGGTCGACGATCCGCAGATTTCCGGTCTCATCGAGCTCGCCCAGGTCCCCGGTGTAGAACCAGCCGCCCCGGAACGCCTCCCGAGTGGCCTGCTCGTTCTCCCAGTAGCCCGTGACGAGCAT
>CAZZHU010000156.1:0-10251 GCA_964654045.1 uncultured Leptospirales bacterium | reverse complement strand
TAAGGGGCGAAGCCCCTTACAAAGCTCCCGCAGGGGCCCCATGCGCCCAACAGGATGTTGCAGTGCAGACGCCGCACAGGACGTGCAATAAGGCGTCTGCCGAGCGCGAGACGCCAGTTTCGCAACGAGTCTATTAAACTCGAGGATAAAATATTATGAGAAAAACATTGTACTTGATAATGGGATTATTGATATTGGCATCCGTGGTTTCGGGCTGCTTCGAGGGGAATACCGGGGCCGACGGCGCCATGCTCAAACAGTACCTTGAGCCGGCGAAGCTGAAGGAACTGGTGGACAAGCCGCGGAAGGACATCTGGATCGTCGACGTGCGTCCGGCTGATGCTTTCAGGAAGGCCCACATCCCCACGGCGAAAAACTTTCCTTCCAGCGAGATCATGGACCGTCTCAAGGAGATACCGAAGACCCAGTACCTCATCATGACCTGCGAAACCGGGGGCAGGGTGCAGCTCGTGATAAGGAAACTCAAGAAGGCCGGTTATACCCGCTTCATGAACTGGGGAGGGAATTCACGGTATTTCAGGATTTACGGCTCGGTGGCCGAGTAAAGAGAATAAGGAGGATCGCGATTGATGATAAAGATGCGCCATGCACCAGTAATTCTTTTGCTGCCGGTATTGTTCCTCGCGCAGTGCGGGAAAGGCATACGGGAGATCGGCCCGGCAGACGCAAAGAAGAGTATCATGATAGCTACCCTGTCGAGCGAGTACAAGGACCGTATCGCGCAGGGCCTGGAGGAGCGGTATAAGAGCCGGTCCCGGCTCACGATGGTGCCCATTGAGAAGCTCAATTCGGTCGATTATAAGAAATATGACGCCCTTGTTGTCATCGATGCCCTTCTGGCGTGGCAGATGTTCAACGCGAGGACGCGGTGGTTCATCGGCAGGGTCAAGGAGCCGGAAGAGCGGAAAAAGATTGTTCTCTTTTTCTCGGCAGGTAAACCGAAGGACAACTACAAGGTCATGGGGATCGACTGCATCACTGGCGCGTCGACGATCGACACGGACGCCGAGGTGGTCAGTAAATTATCGGAGAGGATAGACCGCATATTAAAATAACGCTCCTCTTCGAGGATCAAGTTTGCCCGGGACATGACAGCTGTCCCGTTCACGTATAAGAGGATCGGGAACGGGAGCACGCTCCTGCGGCTTTACCGGGTCGATGAGGATGAAAAAATTGCTTGACGACTAGACGACTGGTCTACTATTGTCGGGGCAGGCTGCGGAAATTCTTCAGGGGGATGTCCAGTGGATATTGCGCAAAACGTTAAAAACGAAATTATACAAAAGGGAGCGGAGATAATCCATCATAAGGGGTACAGCGCGGCCGGTTTGAATGAAATTCTGCAAAGAGCCGGCGTGCCCAAGGGTTCATTTTATTATTATTTTAAAAGCAAGGAGCATTTCGGCCTCGAAGTAATCGATTACTTTGCAGGCGTCATCGAGGGCATCTTTAACAAGTATCTCGCTGACGATTCGGCGCCGCCATTGCTGCGATTATCAAACCTGCTCGATTTCTATGGCAGGCTGCTTGCAAAGCAGGGATATGCCCTCGGATGTCCCATCGGAAATCTCTCCCTGGAAATGGCCGACACGAATGAGCGCTTCAGGGAGCGTCTCGACAGTTCGATTGGCAGGCTTGTCGGATTGATTGAAGAAAGTATTGTGGCGGCGCAAAAGGAAATGTCTGTCAGCGCCGAGATTGACGCGGCGGAGGCAGCCCGGTTCATATTCTATGGATTTGAAGGGGCGCTGCTTCATGTGAAAGTATTAAAAAGCATTACCCCATTGCAGACGTTCAAGGAATGTATTTTTTCGTATTTAACGAAGCAAATCCCGGTAAAACCGAAACAAAAAAAAACTGCCATACGCGGTCAATAGCGACGGTTGCCGGGAAATACTTCTTTTTTTCGTACAATGAAATTGAAGGAGGCGGGTATGGGCGATTGGAAAAAGACCGGGTGCGTGCTCTGCGCGCAAAACTGCGGATTGGAAGTGCTGATCGCAAACAATCGGATAGAAAAAGTTCGCGGCGACAAGGAGAATCCGCGCAGCAGGGGATATGTGTGCCGCAAGGGGATGAACGTGATGTCCCACCAGCATCATAAGGACCGGCTGCAGTATCCCATGAAAAAGGTCGACGGATCCTTCACAAGGATCTCATGGGAGCAGGCGATCGATGAGATCAGCGTCAGGCTCAAATCCATCGTTGATGCCCATGGCCCCCGCTCCATAGCCTACATGGGCGGAGGAGGCCAGGCGTGCCACTTCGAGGCCGCTTTTGGCACAGGGCTCCTGCGGGGTCTCGGGTCGCAATACCATTACAGCGCGATAGGCCAGGAGTTCAGCGGCATCTTCTGGGTGTTCGGCAGGGTGACCGGGAAGCAGTACAATTTCCTCGTACCCGACGAGCACAATGCCGATATGATGGTCGCCATTGGATGGAACGGTATGCAGAGCCATCAGATCCCGCGTGCACCGCTTATACTGAAGGATTTTTCAAAAGACCCCGGGAAGATCCTCCTCGTCATTGACCCGCGGAAGTCGGAAACGGCTGAAATTGCCAACATTCACCTGGCTGTCCGTCCCGGAACTGACGCGCTTCTAACCCGTGCCATGATAGCCATTATCCTCCAGGAAGGATGGGAACATAAAGACTACATTGAAACACATGTGACGGGTTTTGATGCGATACGCTCGTGGTTCAGCGGCTTCGACATGCGCGCCGCTGTCGGATTATGCGAGCTTGAATATGAGGCAGTAAAGGAGGTATGCAGGCTCCTAGCGACGAGAAAATGGTGCATGCATCCTGACCTCGGCGTTTTCATGAACCGCCACAGCACCCTGACCTCGTATCTGCACTGCGTGCTTCTGGCAATCTGCGGAAGAATCGCGGTCGAAGGAGGCACGGTCATTCCCGGCACCCTCATGCCCCTCGGCGGGCATTCCGATGAGCGCGACGAAAAGACCTGGAAGACGGTCTCGACCGGTTTCCCGCCGGTGCTCGGCTATTATCCCCCGAACGCGATGCCCGAGGAGATACTGGGCGAAAGAGCAGACCGGCTCCGTGCTGTGTTCTGCAGCGGGGCGAACCCCCTGCGATCCTATGCGGACACCTCGGCCTATGAGCAGGCCTTCGCGAGGCTGGACCTCCTCGTGACAAGCGAGCTGGCCATGACTGAAACAGCGGCGCTGTCGCACTACGTGCTGCCGGCCCGTTCGGGTTATGAATCCTATGACGGCACATTTTTCCCGCTCACGTTCCCCGAAATCTATTTTCAGATGAGAAGACCTTTAATCGAGCCCGAGGGCGAGCAGCTCGAAGTCGGCGAAATCTATACAAGGCTCGCCGATGCGATGGGCCTCCTGCCGGAGATACCCGCATCGCTGTATGAGGCCGCGGGGAAAGACCGCCTGACCTTCGGCGGCGAGCTCATGAAGTATGCGATGTCAGAACCCCGGGCGAAGAAATACATGCCCTTTGTTGTAGCAAAGACTCTGGGCAAGACCATGGGTTCCGGGAACCTCGCGGCGCTCTGGGGCCTCCTTATGACCGCGCCGAAAACCTTCAGGGAGAACGCGGTCAGGGCCGGCTTCAAGGATACCCCGCTACTCGGTGAAGAGGTGTTCCAGGCGATACTCGACCACCCCGAGGGCCTCTGGATCGGCAAGTGCGATCCGGACAACAACATGGGCATGGTAAAGACCGGTGACGGCAGGCTGAACGTATTCGTGCCCGAGATGAAGGAGTGGATCCTCGGCCTGGATGCCGATTCGGAAAAGAAGGCGCTGGATGCAGGGAGCGAATATCCCCTGGTGCTTATCGCGGGCCGTCACATGTCAATGAACGCCAATACGCTGATGCGCGATCCTGACTGGAACACGGGAAAACGGGCATGTACGCTGGCCATGAATCCGGCTGATGCGGAATTGCTGGGTCTCAAGGACGGGCAGATGGTGCGCATCATAACTGAAGCGGGACAGGAAGATATCGAGCTTGAGGTGACCGGCGCGACACGCAAGGGGCAGGTCATCATCCCTCACGGTTTCGGCCTTGTGTACAACGGCACAACGTTCGGGGTCAATGTAAACCGGCTCACGAAAAACACCTATCGCGACCGGATGTTCGGCACGCCGCTCCATCGCTATGTGCCGTGCCGCGTCGAGAAGGCGGGGTGACGCCATGACGACGATATGCGGCCATACGATAGACGAATATACGGGGATGATCGCCGGCTTTCACGGCACTTTTGCGCCGGGACTCATCATCGGCGGTTTCATGGTCGACCTGGCCATGCGGGAGCGCCCCGCGGGAGAGTTTTTTGACGCGCTGTGTCCCCCCGGGGAAACGTAAGCGTGAGGGACAATCCCAACGAGACGCCCCTCTGGCACATGGCGGCGGAATAATGAGAGTATTCCTTCCTGCAAAACACTTCATGTGTAGATAAAAATTAAAGCTTTCCGAATTTTTCAAGTACCGTCGCCTCGTACGGCGACAGGGTGAATTCCAGCGACGTGAAATGCGTGTCCGTGAACCGGTGCGTCGACAGGAGAACCTTCCACTGGCCCCGGTCATGGATGTGGACCCGCTTTGGTTTATCCGTGAAATTGAGCGCGATGAATATCGTTTGCCGGTCATGCATCCGGTAATAGCCCAGGACCCCGTGGCGGCCTTTCAGTACCGGTTTCCATGCCCCCCGGTGAAGGGCCGATTTTTTCTTTCTAACGGCGATCAGGGATCGGTAGAAATTGAGGAGCGAATAGGTGTCGCGGGATTCCTCCTCGACATTGACATGTCCGTAATCGGCGCCGATGGGGAGCCAGGGCCTGCCGTTCGTGAAGCCCGCGTTTTCGCCGGATGACCATTGCATGGGCGACCGCGCCGGGTCCCGGCCTGCAAAGAGGGGCCAGTACCGCTTCCCCAGGGGGTCGCGCAAATCGCACCGCGGCACCCGGCAGTTCCTCATGCCGATTTCCTCGCCGTAATAGATAAAGGGAGTGCCTTTCACGGTGAGGAGAAATGCCGCCGCAACTTTCGCGCGCTTCCGGTCGTCCCTGCCGCCGCCGTAGCGGCTGATGCCGCGCGACTGGTCATGATTGGATAACACGTGGCAGGGCCATCCCTTATCCGGAATATGGCCCATCCATCGCCGGAGGGTGCGGTAGAAGCTGAGAGCGCTCCAGGGGCGGTACATTATGGAAAAATCAAAGGCAAGGTTGAGCTCGTCCATGCCGTTTCCCAGGTATCCGGCCGACAGCGAGGGGTTGCCGGGGGGGAGGGTAAAGACTTCCCCCACGGCCATACGATCGCCGTAGCGGTCAAGTATCTGCCGGAGCTCTTTCAGGATGTCATGGGTTTCGGCCCTGTTCCGGTCGTAGAGGTGCTTCTGTAAAAAGGGCGCCCCGGGCACCGCCGGGTTGTTCCTGAAGCGGCGGTCTTTGATGAGCCAGTTGATGGCGTCCAGGCGGAAGCCGTCGACACCGCAATCCAGCCAGTGGATTATCATGTCAAACATGGCTCGTTTCAACTCCGGGTTCCGCCAGTTCAGGTCGGGCTGCTCCTCCAGGAATGAGTGAAGGTAATACTGGCAGGTGAGGTCGTCCCATTTCCACGCGCTCCCCCCGAAAACGGAGCGCCAGTTATTGGGCGGCCGGTCCCGTGACCCGTTCCGCCAGATATACCAGTCCCGTTTTGGATTGGCCCGTGATGAGCGGGATGACAGGAACCATGAATGCAGGTGTGACGTGTGGTTCAGTACCAGGTCCATGAGGACGCGGATGCCCCGCCCGCGGGCTTCCCGGATGAGCTCGCTGAAGTCTCCGGCGGTGCCGAAGATCGGATCGATCCCGTAATAATCGCTGATGTCGTAGCCGAAATCATGCATCGGGGAGCGGTTGATGGGGGAGAGCCATATGGCGTCCGCGCCCAGATCTTTCAGGTAATCGAGCTTATGGATGATGCCGCGGAGGTCGCCGGTGCCGTCGCCGTTGGAATCGTAAAAGCTCCGTGGATAGATCTGGTAGATGACGCCGTGCTTCCACCACACGGCCGGTTCGCTCATGTCCGCTTTGCGCGGGACCTTGTGCCGGCAGGCAGTCCCACGTCTTCAAGCATTTGCCGGATGATCGCGTCGGGATTGAAAGCCTTCGCCCGGGCCAGGGCCGATGTCTTGTAGCCTGCGCGCAGCTTGGCGTTGCCGAGGTAGCTGTCCACGGCGGCGGTCATTTCCGATCGTGTTTTGACCAGGTAGCCGTTCTTTCCGTGTTCTATAATGTCCTTCGGTCCCTTGGTGTTGTACGCGGTAACGGGAAGGCCGCAGCTCATGGCCTCGAGTACGACCACGCCGAAGGTGTCGAATTTCGAGGGAAGCAGCAGCATGTCCGCCGCGGAATATACCGCCGGGAGCTTGTTGTGGTCGACCCAGCCGAGGAACACGGCGTCGGGAACGGCCTTTTTCAGGTCATCCTCCTTCGGCCCATTGCCGGCTATGACAAGCTTCGCGTCCGGGTGCTTCTCACGGACGCTCCGGTAGATCGCCGGCAGCTCCATGACCCCCTTTTCATCGCTCACGCGGCCCGCGAAGAGGAGCACGGGGGCTTTATCAGGCACCCCGAAGAGGGCCGATTTTTTTATTTTCTGTGGAACGAATTCACTGTCCGTCCAGTGCGCGGTCAGGAAAACCTTTGATTCGCTGAAGCCCATGTCCCTGCCGATCAGCCAGTTCCGCTGGTCCCTGTTGAGTACGAAGAGCCCGTCGAAGCCCTGGTAGAAGGCCCGGAGTATCCGGCGGAGCCTGCTCCGGTTCTCATGGTCGAAGTTCAGCACCTGGCGGGCGAACATCATCCAGTCGGTGTGCACGAAGAAGTACGCCGGCACCGTGTAGGCCTGTTTCAGGTAGAGCGATATGATGCCCATCGGCCCTTCGGTCGAGCAGATGAGGCGGTCGTATTCCCCTTCCTTGAATATGCGATGGATATCCAGGACACTGGGCACCCGGAGGGGCTGCTGCTCGTAAAAGGGGAAGGTGTACTCGCCCAGGGGCGGGACCACGACAAGGTTGTCTTCCGGCTTGAGCGTGCTGCTGCAGACCAGGATGTCGATGGGGAGGTCGCGCTTCCTGATTTCATCGAGCATTGACCTGAGGACCATGGCGACGCCGTTTACGTCCTCCAGCGTGTCCGTGAGCCACAACATGCGGTGCGGGTGCTTCAGCCTTCCCAGGTGTTCCGAGAACTTCGTGAGGAGCCCCCGCGAGTTGTACATGACGCGGGCGCTGGCGAAGGAGGCGCTCAGGATGACGGTCGATCCCAGGAACGGGAAGGAGAGGCCGTCGAGGAATTCCGTCAGGTTGAAGGGGGCCGAACCAACGCCGTTTTTCAGGGCGCCCGGCGCGGCGTATTTCCTGATCTGCGTCGGCAGCTCGAAGGATTTGAAGATCTCCTCGATTTTCATTTCTTTCAGGTTGTGGTCGCGGTCAATTTTTTCTATCTTGGCCTGGAGACGCCCGATTAGAATGCGGCTCAGGTTTTCATATATCATGTGTATCGAGTCCTTGAATTTATGGACGATCTCCTCCGGATTGTCGCGCCGGGTCACGGCCATGCGCGACGCTTCGTCGAATATCGGCTTGTACACCTTGGGGACCATGAGGCGCTTCCGGAAAGAGGGAACATTTCCGCTGAAGCACTGGTGGAAGAGCTGAAGAAAATTCATGGTGACCCGGTGCCGTTTCATCTCGGACATGCCGTTGGCGATTGCCAGGGCGAAGAGCTTTTCCCGGGCGTCCCCCTTGTGGAGCAGCATTCGTATCAGGCCGGGGTCCTCCATGTTCATGGCGATCTGGCAGAAGTAATCAAGGAACGACACCGTCATCTTTTCGCTGTCATTGTGGGAGCCGAAGGGCGCCATGGCGCCCGCCTTGATCGCCTCCAGGGCCAGCTTCGACCTGCTCATGATGTTGAGTTTTTCCCCGAGGTCATCCACGTGGAGGCGGGTCCCGGTGAGGCCGGTGAAAATACCCATGTGGCTGTCTGACCCGCCGGCCATCGATTTTCTGTATGGATCCCTGCAGTAGCGGTCCGGCGGGAGCTTCATTTTTTTTGAAATTGCCTCGATCTTTTCCCGCGACAGGCTCTCTATGAAAATTTTAACCAGCATGTTCTGCCACGTGTCCCGCTGTCCGTTGATTACCTCGAACCGCTCGAACACCAGGGCCATTTTATCGAAAAAATCAATAGGCGGTATCTCGCCGCGGTGGTAATGATACAGGGGATGGGCCCATATCGTGGGGATGTCGTTCTCCACGGCGTATTCCTGGAAGCGGTAAATATCGCCCCTCAATCTGTCGAGTACCGCCTCCTGGTTCGGGGTGAACCCGTAGGCGAGAACATGGATCCCCACCCGGTAGTCCGGGACCTGGCAGGTGAATTCCGCGCCGGTGAGCATGTCAACGCCCTTTTCCCGCAGCTCGTAACATGACCGCGCGTTGTTGTGGTTCGTCACCGTGAAAGTGTCGCACCCGTGGTTTGTAAGGATTTCAAAAAGGTCCTCGCTGGGGAGCCATGTTTCAGGGATATCGAGTATCCGCCCGAGTAGTTCATCGGGAGTGCTGCTATTGTGGTCGTGACAGTGGAGGTCGATGGTGAGGGTGTCTTTACGGGTGAATTTCATTTCCTGTTGTTTGAGGAATGCCTGCAGTTCCCCCAGTAATTCATTGTTAAATGTTTGCGTGTTCTTCATTTTGTTATCCGGTATAAATAAGATAAGATGTATTCTCCTGATTAAATATATTCACGTTCGATTGTAACCTATCAGTATATTGTTTTCTTTTTGTTTTGGTATTATAAAGAAAATATAAATATTTTCCATCGGCGGGCATAAACAAACATAACGATACGCTGAAAGGGAAGATGTGTGTGCGTAGCACCGGTGCCGGCATGCCGAATCATGGACTGTGCATGCCGAGAATTTAGAGAAACTTAACATAAAAATCATAAATCCTTTATATACATGTGCGTATGATGCTGCCAGGATCAAATAAACGGCGGGATTGTACACCATCATGTCCATAAGTCAAAGATTCATCTTATACAGAAAGAACTGGCAGGTCATATTCGGGGTCATATTCCTCATTGTTATAATCATCACCACCGGGGTGATGGGGTTTTATTCAATCTTTAAATCGAACCAGGATTCAAAAGATTATATTGATGCCGTCGATCATGCCCGGGAGGTCCAGGTCCTGATGCAGAAGCAGTTCCAGACCTGGCGGCGGATCGTTCTTGAGGGTGACGATCCCGGCATTTACCGCAGGGAATACCTTGCGTTTTCACAGTATGCCGCCATGATACAGGACCTTCTTTTCAACCTGAAAGTGACCTGTTCCGATTTTAACGGCATCCCCGGTAAAATCCAGGACCTCGCCGTTCTTCATAATGCCATATCGTCAGAATACATATCACTTCTGGTCGAACTGAATGAAGCAGGATTTGCCCGAAAGGACGGCATCATCAGCCGGGCCGGGGGTAAGGATGATAAAATACTCAAGGGAATCGATGATATCGTCGTCGGGATAAAGAATATTTCCGCGTCGAAAATCAGCACTATCAATACGTTTTACCTGAATATCTTGCTCGCGAGTCTTGTCATCCAGGTTGTAATCGCATCGGTCTTCAGCTTTAACCTGGCGCGGCGGATCATCTTGGATCGTTCGCTGCTGGAAAGAAACATACGCGCGAAGTCGGATGATCTCGCCGAAGCGGGGAAAACCATCAGGCTTTCAGAGGAAAAATACCGCAGAATAGTTGAAAACTCCAATGAGATCATTTTTACCCTCGATGATAACTGGAATATCGTTACTATTAACAACGCGGTAAGGATTCATTTTAACATTTCTCCCGAGAAATTACGGAACCGGAACCTGCTTAATTTTATCCGCGACGATATGGACGACAAGGACCTGAGCAGGGAGCTGGTGAAGACCAAGCTGGAAAGTTTTACGCGGGAGCGGACACCGGTGCAGTTCAAGGTTGATTTTAAAATGCCCTATTTCAATGAATCCAAGACCATGAACGTAAGGCTGGAATATCTCGATATCGAGGGGAAGCAGGAAGTCCTGGGCAGGGCCGCGCTTGCTGAAGAGGAGATGATACAAAAATATATCGTGAAGGAACGCCTGGCGCTCCGGATAGGGAATTCTCTCATTGCCGCGGAAGAGGTGGCGTTTCGTGTCAC
>CAZZHU010000155.1:0-10330 GCA_964654045.1 uncultured Leptospirales bacterium | reverse complement strand
CGAACAGTTGCTTTGAATTTATCTTGCCGCCCGGAACTGATGCATTCAGCTTGAGAACGGTGATGTTCTTCTTCGGAGTGGCACATGAAGCGCCGCCATCCCTGATGAAGTTCGGCAGGATAATGGCCGCCGCAAGGAGAACTATGGATATGAGAACAAAAATTTTCTTCATCATGCTACCAGGACTTCTTTTTACCGCTTATACTATCAATCGTCATTTTGCGGCTCAATATTTATCCATAAATAAAATTATTGACACTGTTTTATGACGCGTTATCATACATATACATGTTTATTCTGTAACTGATAATTATTGTTGACGATGACACCCCCGAAAAAAATATTGCTCGCCACTGACCTCAGCCCCCGAAGCGATCGGGCCCAGGACCGCGCCGTGTCCCTTGCGAAACAGTTCGATTCCGAGCTTATAGCCCTTCATGTGATCGAGTCATTCAATGAAAACCACGGCATCAGGCGCATCCCTTTCCTCCCGCTCCCCAGCCACAACAAGCTGGCCATCAAGAGAGCAAGGCAGCTTCTGCACACCGATATAGGTTCCGTAAATCCGAAGGCCTCGATACGCATAGAGGAAGGCGAACCATTTGAGAAAATTATGCGTGTCGCTACAGAAACAAATTGTGATCTCATCATAACGGGGGTAGCACGGTATGAAATTCTCGGCCGCTTTACCCCGGGAAAAACGGCCGGCAGGCTCCTCCGCAAATCCGGGATCTCCCTGCTTGTCGTCACCGAACGGTGCAGGGGGCCATACCGTAAAATCGTAACGCCCACCGATCTGTCGGTGATGTCGAAGCATGCCATCGAGACCGCCGCGGCGTTTTTTCCCGATCAGACGCTTTCGGTTTTATATCCGTTTACGACACCGAAATCATCCTCGGTCGACAATGTCGCCGAATACCGGGAACAGATGCGGCAGGTCGCGCAGCGAGACCTCGCGGATTTTCTCGGCACGGCCGACCTGACAGTCGATCAGCGCGCCCGCGTCAGCATGGTCATCGAATATGGCGACAAGGCAAAACTTTTGAGTAATTTCGTGCAATTATCAGGTTCGGAACTGGTGGTCGTGGGCTTCCGCCTCCAGGGACTTTTATCGTATGCTTTTCTCGGAGACCACGCAAAACGAATAATATCGTCCCTCCCATGCGATACACTGGTTGTGCGCGGCGTTGATTGAATTATCCGCCCATTCCCGGAAGTCTTTATTTTATGAATAGTAACGTTCCAAGCTGGAGTGAAAATGAACGAGCTTAATGTATTATTGACCTTTACCGGCGGACTTGCTGCGGCCCTGATCCTCGGTTATATCGCGAAACGGTTGAAACTTTCTCCGATCGTCGGCTACCTGCTGGCGGGGATCGCGGTCGGCCCCTTTACTCCCGGTTTCACGGCCCACCAGGCAATTGCCGAGCAATTGGCCGAGATCGGGGTCATTCTTCTCCTTTTCGGGATAGGGTTGCGCTTTCATTTGAAGGAGCTTATTGCCGTATGGCGCATCGCGGTGCCCGGCTCTATCATCCAGAGCATGTTTTCCACGGCGATGCTTGCCCTTATCCTGCGCTTGCTTGGCTGGAGCTGGAGTTCGGGAATCGTCCTTGGCCTGGCGATCTCGGTCGCCAGCACGGTCGTGATGGCGGTGGTCCTGGCCGATCAGCACGATCTGCACGCGCCTATCGGACACATCGCCCTCGGCTGGACCGTGGTTGAGGACATCCTCACGGTCACCTACATGCTTCTCCTTCCCCTCGTCTTCGGCCCCGATGCCGGCAGTAGCGGTGATGCCGGGGCGGCCCTGGCGCTGGCGGGGATTAAGATCACAGGCCTGGTCATCTCGGTCGTGGTACTGGGACGCTGGGTGATACCCTGGGCGCTGGAACGGATCGCGGTGACCCGTTCGCACGAATTGTTCACCCTCGCCGTGCTGGTCCTCGCGCTGGGGATCGCGGTCGGATCCTCGAAACTATTCGGGGTATCGATGGCGCTCGGCGCTTTCCTGGCCGGGCTGGCTGTCGGGCGCACCGAATTCGCGGCGCGCGCCGGCGGCGACGCGATTCCCATGCGCGATGCCTTCGCCGTGCTGTTCTTCGTTTCAGTCGGCATGCTTTTCAATCCACTCAGCCTGGTGAACGAGCCCCTGCTGATAGGAGTGGTCCTTTCGGTCGTGCTTATCGGGAAGCCGCTATCGACCCTGCTGACCGTGCGAATACTGGGCAGGCCGCTCTCAACGGCCATTCCGGTCGGCGCGGCCCTCTCACAGATCGGTGAGTTCAGCTTCATCCTCGCCACGGTAGCGCGTAAGCTGGGATTAATCAGCAGCGCCGGCTGGGACGCCATCATAGCGGCATCCATCATATCGATCGCGCTCAATCCGCTGGTCTACCGTGTCGCGAGGCGGCTTTCCTCGAAAACCGCGAAGGCACTTCAGCCATCGGGGGAAAGGCCGGCAATCGACCCCCGGAAGTGCATCCTGGTCGGATACGGGCCCGTGGGCAAAACGGTGCACCGGCTCCTTGCCGAGCGCGGGGCTGAAATCACCGTGGTAGAATTGAACCTGGACACGGTGCACCGCCTGAAGGCCGGCGGATGCCATGCCCTCTATGGCGATGTCCTGCGCCGGGGAACGCTTGAACAGGCCGGGATAACCGCTGCCGGGAGTCTTATCCTCAGCGCCGATGTCGAGGACGCGGCGGAGATCATCCGCCAGGCGCGCGTTCTGAACCCGGACCTGCGCATCCTCGTCCGCTGCGCCCATCTTCGGGACGTTGCCGATCTCCGCAGGGCGGGGGCGACCATTGTCGCCGCCGGCGAGGTTGAAGTTGCCGCAGCGCTGGCCGAAGCCGTGGCCGCGCACGGCGAGCCTGACCATAGTACAATGGCCGCGCAGCGTGACGCCATACGACGTCATCTGTACGATACGCAGGAAAAATAAGACAAGGTCATTTTGTATGAACGATTTTTATTGGCAATCCGGCTGGATTATTCCATCATACGAAAAAACATCGCATCCGCTTCATGCTGACGGAGCGGCGCGATGAACATTGTATCCTTCGGGGAAATCCTCTGGGACCATATCGGCGACGGATGGTACATCGGCGGCGCCCCCTTTAATCTCGCGGCCCATTGCGCCAGGATGGGCGCCTCGGCCGCGCTGGTGTCGTCGGTCGGCGATGACGACCTCGGCAGGAGGGCCCTGGCCGCGGTGCGGGAATGCGGCATCGAAACCGGGTTCATACGCGTGAACCGGCGCCTTCCCACCGGGACCGTCGACGTATCCTTCCGGGACGACGGCTCCCACGACTTCACCATCCATGACGGCGTCGCCTGGGACGATATCGCCGTCACGGCCGAAGAAGCGCGCGCCCTCGGCGTGGGCGGCATCGACGCCCTCTGCTTCGGCACCCTGGCGCAGCGAAGCGCCGCCAACCGGTCCGGGCTTGCATCGCTCCTCTCCCGCGCCGCCCCGCGCGCCGTGTTCTACGACGTGAACATCCGCCAGCGCTACTTCGCGGCCGGATGGATCGAGTGGTCGCTCCGCGCCTGCACGATCATGAAGTGCAACGATGACGAGGCCGCGTTGCTGGCGCGGCTCCTGTTCGGGCGCGACATGGACGAGGAGGAGTTCGCCCGCTCCGCCGCCGGGCGATACAATGTCACGACCCTGTGCGTCACGCGCGGCGCCCGGGGGGCGGCCGTGCTTCATGACGGCGACTTTATCGAGGTGCCGGGGATTACGGTGGACGTGGCGGACACGGTCGGCGCCGGCGACGCCTTCAGCGCCGCCTTCCTCCGCTCGTTCCTCGGGGGCAGCAATGCCGCGGAGGCGGCGCGCTTCGCCGTCAGAATCGGCGCCTTTGTCGCGTCGCGCAGCGGAGCGGTGCCGGAATATTCCGGGGAGATCATGGCACTCATACAATCAATAGCCGGTTGAAGGACCGAGGCGGCCAGCAGTGACGAAAAAATCATATCCCGAATCCAATGACCAGGAAACATACTGGGATTCGGTTGCGGAAATAAAGACATTTCCCACTCCATTCCAAATTGACCGGTTTAAAAAACATGTTTCACCGGACATGAACATACTGGATGTCGGTTGCGGCTACGGCCGGACATTACATGAACTGCATGAAAATAATTACGAGAATCTGACCGGCGTGGATTTCTCGCAGAGGATCAAGGCAGTATCCTCACTTGAAACTATTGAAAAATAATGACAGCGTCCTTCCTTTTGATGATAGATCCTTTGACGCTGTGATTCTCATTGCCGTTTTGACATGTGTCGCACATACTGAAGATCAAATTAATTTAATATCCGAGATTCTGAGAGTTCTGAACGACGATGGGATCATCTACATAAACGATTATCTTCTCAATAGTGACCTGCGAAATATTGATCGATATAATCTTTTCAGGGAGAAGTATGATGAATTTGGAGTTTTCGAGCTCCCGGAAGGCGCCACGGTACGGCACCATACACCGGAACATATTTTTGATATATTAAAAGGTTTTACACAACTGATCTATGAACCAATGGTTTACACAACAATGAACGGCAACAAATCAAAGGGATTTTATTATATGGGGAAAAAGCGCTCATCCCGGAATACAACTGCATAAGGAGTATGAATCCATGGACCAGCTTACGATGAAACAGAAATTTTCCTACGCCATGGGGGGCCTCTCCCTCAACCTGGCGAACCTGGTTATATCGCAATGGCTGCTGAAGCTCTACGTGCCCAATAAGGAGGAGGCGCTGGTGCCGGGCTTCGTCTTCGCCGCCATTTTCCTTGTCGGCAGGGTGGTCGACGGCATCACGGAGCCCATCGCCGGGTTCGTGAGCGACCATCACCGCTCACGGCGGGGCCGCAGGATCCCCTTCATCATGGCCATGACCCTGCCTGCCGCCCTGATCACCTTCCTGCTCTGGGTGCCGCCCGTGCCCGGGGAAGCGCACTGGGGCAACGCCGTGTGGGTCTTCGTGCTGGTGCAGCTCTTCTTCATCTGCTGGTCGCTCCTGGCGAACCCCTACATGGCGCTCCTCCCGGAGATAACATCCGACCTCGGGGAGAGGGTGAACATATCGACGTACCAGGCGGTGTTCCTCATGATCGGGACCCTCATCTTCGGCGTGATGGGTCCGATCAAGGACGCCCTGGGATGGGCCGGCCTCGGCCTGGTGACCGGTGGCCTCACGATCGCCTCCTTCGTTCCCACCATGCTGGCCATCCGCGAAAAACCCTCTGACACCGGCACCATCTCGGTGGAGAAAATGCGCTTCGGCATGATTTTCCAATGGGCGCGCACCACCTTCCATAACCGGCCCTTCCGCTACCTCCTCGCGTCGACCGCCGTGTTCTGGTTCGGTCTGAACATGATCATCCTGATTATCCCCTTCTGGGCCCAGTACGTTCTCGGCAGGAGCGACCGCGACGTGGTGTTCCTGATGGCGCCGCTCCTGGCCACCAACATCATCTTCTTCTTCGTGTTCAACTACCTTGCCAAACGCTTCGGCAAGCACCCCGTCATGCTCCTCACCTTCGCCCTGGCCGCCCTCACGATGCCGCTCCTCTGGCTCGTCAGCACCGCGCCGGGAGTTGACGCGATGTTCCAGACCCAGGTCGTCATGGCCCTGGTCGGCATGCCGGTGGCGGGCATCATGATCCTCCCCTACGCGATCCTCTCCGACGTTATCGACCACGACGAAACCCTGACGGGGAAACGGCGCGAGGGGATATACGTGGGGGTGCAGGCCATATTCCAGAAGATATCCATCGGCATTTCAATAGCGGTCGCCACGGCGCTCATGTATTTCGGCGGCGACACGAAGCCCACGGAGCTCGGGCTCAAGCTCATAGCCGCGGCAGCGGGGTGTTCCTCCTTCGTCGCCTTCGCCATTTTTCTCGGATACCCGATACGGGAAAAGGACGGGAAGGCCTACATCAAGGAATGATCCCCCGGCGCTACAGGCCGCGCATCTCTTCGTCGTCCGGGAGCCGGTTATGCGAGGCGATGAAGCGGTACAGCCGGGCCGACCGGGTCCCAACGCGCTCGAAGGTCCTCAGGTCGACCCGGTAGAGTCCGAACTTCGGCCCGAAGCCCTTTGCCCATTCCCAGTTGTCCGTGAGGCTCCAGTACGTAAAGCCGATGACGGGACATCCCTCTTCGATGAGCCGCAGCGTCCAGGCCAGGTGGTCAAGGATATAGCCGGGGCGCCGGTCATCCTTCGCGTCAGCGAGGCCGCACTCGGCGATCATGATCGGCACGCCGGGGTAGCGCCGCGCCGCTTCCCTGCACACGTGATACAGTCCCTCCGGGTAGATCTCCCACCCCATGTCCGTGACCGGGTAGTGCGGGTACAACGTCCGGTTCACCATCCCCGGCTTGAAAGGATTGAAGGAGAGTATCTCCCGCGTGTAGTAATTCACGCCGAGCCAGTCGAGGGTCCCCTTCAGGCGTTCATCCTTCTCCCTGAGGGAAGGCCCCATCAGGATGCCGATGTCGATTCTGCCGGAGTGGATCGCGTCGAGAAAGTTCCAGTTGAAGATGCGGTCCGTCTGGTTCCTGACTACCCGGTCGAGGAAGAAGCTCCTGGCCTGGTAATGAAAGAAAAAATAGATCATGCCGACGCGGGGCTCCCGCGCCGTTCCGTCCGGCGGCACCGCGGCATGCCGTTTGATGACATGACAGGCCCCCGCGTGGGTATGGATAAGGATGCCGTATATTTTAACCGCCAGGGCGATGTCAGTTTTGTTCGGCGGGATTTCGCCGATGCCGTACCCCGCCAGGGCGTATATCTGCGCGTCGATCATGGTGCTCCAGAAATCGACGTAACGGCCGAAGCGGAGGGCGCACTCCTTTACGTAGGCGAGCCACCGCTCCATGACGGTTTCGCTTTCCCATCCGCCAAGGTCAACGGCCCAGAGCGGCAGGGTGAAGTGCCAGAGGTTCAGGAACACGGCAAACCCCTTTCCCTTCATCGAGGAGAGCATGGCACCGTAATGCTCCCACGCTTTTTCATCGTAGCGCCCCCGGTCCGGCTCGACGCGGCTCCACTCGATGCCGATGCGGTGCGAATTCTGGCCGTCATCCTTCGCGCGTGAGAAATCCTCCTCGTAGCGGTTGTAGAAATCCACGGAGGCCCCGCAGGTATCGCAATTCGCGATGGGCGACGGCGTCATGGACTCCCACCGGCACCAGTCATTGTTGTAATTGCCCCCCTCATGCTGGTAGGCGTCCTCCCCGGTGGCCCAGAGGAACCCTTCGGGGAAGGCGCCGCCGTTTACAGGGGCCTTCCGCGACGGCGGGTGCTTCCGGATGTTGCCATAGACGACCGCGATGATGAATGCCGCGGCCGCCAGTATCGCTATTCCGATCAGGACAGTTATAATCATTGCAGGCACCCCCGGGACAAGATAAAGCACTAATCTTCATATATACCGATTCTGTGATAATGGCAATTATTATTTGCCCCAACCGGGCAAAGGTTTCCCCTCCCAACGGTTTAGCGGTAAATTTTCAGGGGGCATGGAACCATCCCGGCGAGCAGGCGACAGGAGGTCGCCGATTCCGCCGAGTCAACATGGTGCGCTGGACAGGAGGTCCGAGTGCAGAGCCGCGACAGGATGTCGCATTTGGCTCTGCTTATACGAGGCGGACGAGCGGGATGGCCCATACCCCCAATTTATAACTGTTCCCTACCACCGGGATCGGAGGTCCCATTTTAAAAGAACTTGACACCTCCCGGAAGAAGGAGATTCTCATTAAAGAATATATCGACCCATGACCCGACAGGACAGTATGGACGACCATGATCTGCAACAGCTTGCCGCCAGGCTGGACAACGACTCGCCGGTATTAACATTCCCCGATGAACTGGAAAGAGAGTATATCCGGCACCACGCGCACACGCGCCTGATCATATCGAACCGGGTGCTGTTTACAGGCATGTCAGCATTTCTTCTGTTTACTGTCCTTGATTATATCGTATTTCCTTTTAACGCCGCCGTATCCGCATGGATACTGCGGGTCCTGACAGCCGCCCTTATCGTGCTGCTGGTATTCCTGGCAAGACGCATCAGGGATGAGAAAATGATGTATGTCATGGTGTCGGCGTCGATGATCATCGTGAATACCTCGGTCGTGGCCATTGACGTCATCGGGGTCAACTCGGCGGGATATGACCTGCCGCTGGGCTCTTTGTTCGTTATCATTTTCTCCTCAACGCTGATCCGGTTCCCCTTCTGGATTTCCCTGTGCGTCATCGGCGTGATGGTCCTCACCCAGGTCGGCGGCCTGGTGCTCTTCACCGGGCTCGGCATGTCGAACATCCTGCGCAACGTCCTCTTTTTCAGCTTTATCATTCTCATGCTGCTCTTTTCGAATTACAGCACCGACGCGGACAGCCGGCGGATCTTTATTCTGAACCTGTTGAGAAGGAAATATGAGCGGTCCGGATTAAAAAAAGTCAATGCCGACAGCTATGCCGCATTGCTCGACGACTACATGCGCGGGCTAAAACCGTATCTTGATCCCGAACTCCGCATCGAGGACGTGGCGCGGGCTTTAAAGATTAAACGTCATCACCTGACCCAGTTAATAAATGAAAAATATAAGAAGAATTTCTTCATGTATGTTAATGAATTCCGGATACAGGAAGCGCGGGAGATGATGTCCGATATTAAAAACAGGGAAAAGACCATACTGCGGATCGCTTTTGATACAGGATTTAACTCAAAAGCGACCTTTAACAGGATCTTTAAAGCAGTAACCGGCACGACCCCGACAGAATTCAGGAACAGGCTGTAGCGCCCCGTAAAAAACGGTCTCATCTTAGCGGATAAGTCGATAAAAACCAGCGCCTGTGATAGAAATAAAACAGATGGACGGTTTGTATTGAGACCGGTATCGCGATCAAATGTCCGGATACTGACCGTTAACCCTAAAATAAACGGGGGAATTCATATGAAGCATCTCATGAAAAATCTTGCACTGCTCCCGGTTGCACTGGCCATGGCCCTGTATCTGTCATGCGACACCGCGACAACCGTCGTCAACGATCACACCAGCGGAAAATATTTTATCGATGAACGCGGCGGGGTTGTACTATACCGGGGCCTCAATGTCGCGGGAAACGCCAAGGTCCCGGATTTCATGCCCATAAAGGAAGCGGAACTCCTGGATCCGCTGCCGGGCTGGGGAGTAAATGTAATCCGGCTCCTGTTTACCTGGGAGGCTTACGAGACTGAATTGGGATCGTACAACCGGGAATATCTCGACTATATAACCACTGTCGTCGCCTGGGCGCATGAACGCGGCATCAAGGTCATCATTGACTTCCACCAGGACGCGTTTTCACGCTACCAGGTCCACGGATGCGGAGAGGGATTCCCTGCATGGGCCGTACCCGACGAAGTGAGCAGGGACACCCCGGACAATGACAGCAGCTGCAAGATCTGGGGGGCCGAGATGATCTGGGACCTTGACATGCATACCTGCTGGAACCGTTTTTACAAGGACACCCATGGAGTGCGCACGCGCTTTCTGCAGATGATTGATACTGTTTCCAGTCACCTCGGGAGCAAAGCCGGGGTCCTGGGCTATGACATTCTCAATGAGCCGTGGGGGGACGAAATAGAAGAGATAGCGGTCTTATACGAGGATGCGGCAAAAATCATACGGAAGAACGACCCCGATTCGGTGATCTTCGTGTGCCCCCACGCCCTCATCAGCGCGGGCAACACCTCGGAGTTGCCGCAGATGTCATTCGGCAATTATGCCTACGCTCCGCACTATTATGACGGAAGCATTATCGTCATGAACATATGGCTGGGCACATCGCCGGACAGCGCCCTGAACAGGCAGAAGACAAAATCGGACGCGTGGAACGTGCCGATATTCTGGGGCGAATTCGGGGTCAACGCGACCGCCTGGGGAGGCATGAAATACATGGACCTCTTCTACGCCTGGCTCGACAGCAACCACGCCTCCGGCACACAGTGGAACTACACCCCCGCGTGGAACCCTGATACCTTCGACGGATTCAACGACGAGAACCTCAGCATCGTGGACGATACCGGCGCCCTGCGGGCCAATTACCGGGTCCGGCCCTACGCGCAGCGGACCGCCGGCACCCCGGTCAAGTTCGAGGTTTCGAGAAAGGATTCCGGCGCGGTCTCGGTATACATGGAATGGGACCATGATGCGGCGAAAGGAGAAACAAAAATATTCATACCGCGGGAAGCCCTTTTCGGCACCGGCGACCCCACCGTGACCGTAACCGGCGACTCCCTGGAATGCGCCTATGACGCGGATGAGC
>CAZZHU010000154.1:0-10544 GCA_964654045.1 uncultured Leptospirales bacterium | reverse complement strand
TCTGGGGCGGCGGTTACTACCCCGATGATTTCTTCTATGACCTGTGCGACGAGCTGGGCCTGCTGGTCTGGCAGGACTTCATGTTTGCCTGCGCCTACTATGACCTGACCCCGGAGTTTGAGCAATCCATCCGCCATTGGAAGCTCCGGGACATTGATTGCCCAGACATCATTATACGAATCCGTTTCCTTGTCAGTGGCCTTTCCCGTGATCATTTCACCGCTCAGTCCTTTCAGGTCGGCATATAATATGAACTGGCAGAGCTGGATACCCGACTTGGCGAGATAGTTGGCCCTCAGGCGGTTTTTAAGCTTCTGGCCGTATCCGATGTTTATCTGCGCCACGACGATGAATTCACCGGCAATCGAAACAAGAAGTGTCGTGATGATGAGGATGATGATGAGAACGTAACCTGACGAACCGCGCAGGTAGGACAGTATCCCCTCTTCGGCAAGGAGCCGCTTTCTTTTATCGTAATTATGTATGAACCGTTCGATGATACCCATGTCACCTGAATTCCCGGATATTGATCAGTGAGACAAATTCGAATTTCTCCTCCTGTGCCTGGTAATTTTTCACCACCAGGGTCGTTTTTATCGCCCGGGGGAACATGTTGTTCTGACGGGAGTCCCAGTCGTCAGCCCAGTCGTTGCCCTTGTGAAACTCGAATGTAAGGCTCACCACGTTGGGAAGCAGCACGTGCTCTATGCCACCGGGAAGAGGATCCTCCTCCCAGTAATTGACCTTTTCCTTTTTTATGAGATGGAAAAGCCCCATCGTGTTTTTCGCTTCGATGAGAAGATAGCTGACTTTCTTGATGTCGCTCATGTGGACCGGCGTATTCCTTTTTCCGGCGAACAGGAAATCATTGTGGTTTACGGTGACGAAATCGATTCTGCTGTTGCCGGCTTCGATTTCGCTGACAAGAGTTATGTTTTTATTGCTGCGCGTGAAATATGCGTTGGATATGTCCTGGTCAATTTTCATAAGGGCGAGGTTGACGTTTTCATAAAATTCGGCACGGCCAGTTGAACGCTTGATTGAATCGAAGATTGACCGGTACGATGCATAGGCCATGACCAGTATTATTGAAGCAAGGGCTGTTGCCACCATGATTTCGATCAGTGTAAAACCAGCGTCGCCGGAAACTGCGCGGTCACCAGTGCCCGTGATTGACCTGGTGAAAATATTTGGCCCTTTCATGCTCATTTCGATTGATATATATATGATATCCGGTAATTTTTTTTTCTTCCCCGTTCTTTCCATGACACTGTTATCTCCGTCTTGTTGGCAGGTAGAGGACCCAGCAGGGGATGCTCGAAGCGCTTGGTTTCCCTGCTGAAAGAAAAACCGGGGTATTCCTTTACATTTTGACCCTTGAGATCGGTGCCCCTCATGTTTTTGAGGATGAAATCGTTCATCTTGCTTTTCGCGATAAGCATGGCATGGGTATAGTTCTTCATACCTGAAATAACGTACACACTCGAGGTGACACCTGAAATAACGCTGATAAGAACAGTGGACAGGATGGCAAGGGCGATCAGAATTTCGACGAGGACAAACCCCGCCGGGTTTGCCACGTCAACATGATTATTACTCAGCATCAAATGTCGCATATCCTTCTATTACTTTCGGTTCTTTAAGGTGTTTGTCGATGCGGATCGACCATTTCTGTTCGCCGTTGACAAGAACATGAATGATATAATTATTAGAGTAACCCTGGGGGTAGAATGGTATCATCACATTACCGTTCGTTATTGCCTCCCCGGTGGAGGTTATGACCTCTTCGATGAGAAATGACTGGGAGAACTCCTTGAATGTAAGCGTTTTACGCCTGGAATCGACGAATTCTCCGTCGATATAATTGAGGACAGCTATACCGTTTTTACGGTTGAACACGTTCTTCTGACCCATGGCGTCATCCGGATCCGGCGCGGTCAGGTATATTGTTAAAAAATCAGTCCTGTTTTTAAGAAAGGCATCATCGAAGGTGGCCGCTATCATGCCGGTGAATATGGCAAAATTTTCACGCTGCGTGCTGGCGATCCTCGTAATACGGGGAACGGCAATCATAAAGAGTATTGAAATTACGGCAATGACGACCACCAGTTCGATTAGGGTAAAACCGTGACCGTCATGGCGTATTTTTTTTTTAATGAATCCGAAGGCGGTTCCCATGCGGTACGACCTATTTATCCTCCCAGCTCTTGATGTCGGCATTGGTGCCTTCGCCGCCCTCTTTGCCGTCAGGTCCATAACTCCATATCTCATATTCATCCTGCTCGGATTCACCGGGGAAGCGGTAATTATAGGGATTGCCCCATGGATCAAGGGGAACCTTTTTCAGCAGGCCTTCCTTGACAAGGGCCTCAAGTCCTTCTTCTGTAGAAGGATAATTACCCTTGGAGCTTGAATATTCAATCAGGGGTGTCTGAAAATTCTTGATCTGGAGCTTGCATGCTTCGACCTTCGCCCGCTTGAGGTATTTTGTCACGTTCGGCACGATAACGACCGCTGAAAGAAGCGCTATAATCGTAACGACAATCATGATTTCAATAAGCGTGAAGCCTTTTTCCGAATTGACCTGTGAACGGACCCGATGTATTTTACGAAGGGCTTTTTCTTTAAGATTCATACTGTATTCCTCCATGGTTTCATTTTTGTATGAACGAATCCGGACCGCATTGTTGCGATCCTTGTTATCAAATTTTACTGCAGCAGCATGTTCATCTGCGTTATCGGCAAAATAACCGACATAACGATCAGGGCTATGACAAGACCCATGATGATGATAACGAGCGGCTCTATCAGGCTCGTTAGGCTCGTGACGGAAAGGTCAAGTTCAGTCTCATAGACGGTGCCGATGTTAAGCAGCATGGTATCCAGGTTGTCGCTTGCCTCACCGGCGGTAATCATCCCCAGTACAAGCTTGGGTAGAAAGTCGGATTTGCTCAGGGAGTTTGCGACTGATGCTCCCTCCTTGATCCTGATGGCGGCTTCGCCAATTTTTTCTTCAATGATAACGTTGCCGACTATTTTCTTGACGATTTCAAAGGATTTGATTATATCCACTTTATTATTAAGAAGTATGCCCAGATTCTGCGTAAACCGGTACACGATAAGCCTCTTGTAAAGATTTCTGGCAAGGGGAATTTTAAGCTTTAATTCGTCGACTTTCCTCCTGCCCTCCGATGTGTGAATGTAGCGATAATAGGCGTATCCCAGGAGAAAGAGCAGCACCGCCAGTCCCAATAAGACCCAGCCGTTAGACAGGAGCGAACTGATGCCGATGACAAGCCTGGTAACGAAGGGGAGGGCCTTCTGCTGTTCCTCGAACATACCCGCGATGGTGGGGATTACGCTGGTCATAAGGAACATGGTGACCGCCATGGCGAACAGCAGCATGAAGGCGGGATAATACATGACCGATCTGATCTTGCTGGTAAGGATGTTCTGCTTTTCCTCCATATCGGCAAGGCGCGCGATGACCTGATCAAGAGAACCCAGGCTTTCACCCACGCGGACCATGCTGACATACATGTCAGGGAAGATGGCGCGGTGCTGTGCCAGGGCATTTGAAAAGGAAGAACCCTGCTCGAGCTTTTCTTTTATATCGGCCACAACATTCTTGAAGTGCTTGTTGTCGATCTGTTCGACAATGTCGGTAATGGCTACTGGCAGCGGAAGGCCGGCTTTCAGCAACGTGGCAAGCTGGCGCGAAAAAAGTCCCAGTTGCTTGGTGCTGAAGCGAAGACTGACGGTATCGGACAGTCGCTGCGCGAAGGCCTTCAGTGTCATCGTGCCGCCCGGAACTGCCTCGATGGATGTTACTTCATGCTTCTTGAGCTTGACAAGGTAAAGGCCCTGGCTCCGTATCTTTTGCCGAGCGCTCATTTCTGATGGGGCATCGATGTAATCCGAAACGTTTTTTCCAGTACGGTCTAATGCCTGGTATTGATAAATCATCGCATGGCACCTGTATGATATATGCTCAGCATACCCTCAATACTTCCTCGACCGTGGTAAGGCCATGTATCGCCTTGTTGAGGCCGTCATGCATGAGAGTCTTCATGCCTTCCTTGATGGCGAATTCCTTGATGAGCGGCGCCTCACTGTGTTCCATAATCATTTTCCGGATGCCGGGAGTGAGGATTAAAAGTTCAAATAAACCAACCCGACCGGAATATCCGGTATTGAGGCATTCGGCGCATCCCTTGCCATGAAAGAGTTTCCCACCCTTTAACTGTGAGGGCTTGATGCCCAGTTCGGCGAGCATCTTGGGAGCCGGTTTGATTGCCTCCTTGCAGGAAGGGCATATTTTCCGCGCCAGCCGCTGTGCCAGGTACGCGTTGACGGACGATGTTATGAGGAAAGGCTCAATACCCATGTCAATGAGACGCGTTATGCCGCTGGCGGCGTCATTGGTATGGAGAGTCGAAAACACGCGATGTCCGGTAAGGGCCGCCTGCACGGCAATCTCGGCTGTTTCCAGATCACGGATCTCCCCGACCATCACGATATCGGGGTCCTGGCGCAATATCGACCTGAGTCCGCTCGCGAAGGTAAGATTGATGCCCGGCTTGACCTGCATCTGTCCTATGCCGGGGATCTGGTATTCGATCGGGTCCTCGACGGTGAGGATGTTGACATCTTCGTGATTAAGCTTCTGGAGGACGCTGTATAGAGTCGTGGATTTTCCGCTGCCCGTCGGGCCGGTAACCAGGACGATGCCGTATGTCTTTTTAATCAGGGAATCGAAGTGATCAAGGGTCTCCCGATCAAAACCTATCGCGCCCAGGTCGAAGCTCATGTCGGATTTGTTCAGGATCCGGAGGACAATGCGCTCACCGTAATAGGTTGGGAAGGTGGAGACGCGGATGTCTATGTCCTTGCCCGCGATCTTGAGCTGTATACGGCCGTCCTGGGGCAGGCGGTTTTCGGCGATATTTAGGTTCGCCATGATCTTGATGCGGGATATCACCGCGCCCTGGTATTTTTTGGGCGGCGTATACATGTTATACAGGATGCCGTCGATGCGGAATCGCACCACGAGTTCTTTTTCAAAGGGCTCCACGTGGATGTCGCTCGCCCGGTCGGTCACCGCCTGCTTGATGAAGGTGTTAACCAGGCGGATAATGGGTGCCTCATTGGCCATGTCCATGATATCTTCGGTTTCCGAAATCGACGAAGTGAGAATTTCGAAATCGGATTCCTCGAGGTCTTCGATGACATCACTGGTCGATTCATCTTTCAGGACGTTGAAATGGGTGCTGATGACCTGCTGTATCTCGTCTTCGGTGGTGAGTACGGCTTCGAAGTCGAATTGAGGGAAGAGCATTTTCAGGTCGTCAAGGGGCTGTATGTTGAGGACATCAACGATGCCGACAAGGATAGTGCCTCCCTTTTTTTTGAAGGGGACCATCCTGTTCTTACGCATGAAGTGAACGGGTATATTCGCGAACATATTATCGGGATCGGAAAAATCAAGCCGGGCCATGAAGGACATATCGTATTGTTCCGCGAGGCAGTTCAGGATATCTTCCTCGGAGACAATGCCTTTTTTCAGGAGAAACTGGCCCAACCGGAGCGATGAACCCTTCAGAGCGAGCAGGGCTTCCTGGAGCTCTTCCTGCGTGATAACTTTCCGGTCTACCAGGATTTTCCCGAGGTATTTTGATTTAAGCTTTGCCATGGATTATTGCTTTTTCAGTCTCCGCATGGTTTCAATTTTTTCTTTTGTTATGCTCTCAAGACGGTTTTTCTTCGTTACGATATGCGGCGTTATGAACACGAGGAGGTTCGATTTCTTGTAACTGACCGTCTTATGCTTGAAAAGCCAGCCGAGAACGGGGATGTCTCCCAGGAGAGGCAGTTTTGATTCAGTGACGTCCTTTTTGTTCTGGATAAGGCCGCCCACGACAATGGTCTTCCCGTCATAAACCGTGACCTTTGTCTTGATGTCCCGTTTGCCGAGTTTGGGCGGGACGAGGGACCCGCTTGAGAGCTGCTGGGTTTCACCTATAATCGAATTCACTTCCTGGTAGAGGTCAAGGGTTATACGCTTCTGCTGGGTTATGTGGGGCGTTATCTTGAGCTTGATGCCGACGGTCTTGTATTCATAGGTCTGGAACGTGGTGTTCTGGTCGGTGATCCGGTTATTGGTCGGCACGCCGATTTCCTCGCCGACATTGAGTTCCGCCTCGCTGTTGTCAACGGTGAGCACCTGCGGGGTGGAGAGTATATTGAAATTGTTATCCGTTGCCGAAGCGTTCAAAAGCGCGAATGCGAGTACGCCGATGTCAGGCACGTAGCCAAGCTGGAAGCCGGTGTTGAGCGGCACGGCAAGCTTCTTGGAGCTGTCAACCCCGTCAGGAAGGGTGTAGCTTGGTATCGTGGAGCTCATGATTGATGATCCGCCGAAGATGTGCTTCCCCGTCTGGTAGCCCATCATCCAGTCTATGCCGAAGCCCCATCCGTTTTCCACGTTGACTTCCACGATCATCGCCTCGATAAGAACCTGCTCCCGTACGATATCGAGCTCCTTAATGATGCGCAGTATCTCCGCGTATTCATCGGGTTTTGCTGTGATGATGAGGGAGTTGGTCTCCTTGTTGGCGATAATTGACAGTTTTTCCTTGCTGGTGCTCGTGGCGCCATGTTCCCTGGTCACGCGCCTTGTTTTATCCGATGGCTCGACCTTCTGCGGCCGGGGGGTGGATACGGGAACCGGCGTGGTCTGGATCCTTGCCGTATCAGAAAAAGGGATGCGTGAAAGGACATTCGCGAGGTCCTCGGCGTTAGCGTTTTCAAGGTGATACACATGGATATTGCCGGCGGTTTTTTCCTGGCCGGTAGGACCGATCTTCGCGTCAAGGGATCTGGCAATCTGGACCAGGCTGTTAACATCCGATGTAATACCGGTAATGATCAGCAGATTGAGCGATTGATATATTATAATATCAGATGTTTTCGGCTTAAGGGACCGGAGGGCGTTGGCGACTTCGTTGGCGTCGGCGTTTTTAAGCTCAAGGAGATATGTCACCGAACGTTCGTCATAAATTGTCTTGCCGTCGACTATAACGGATGAATTCTTTTTAACCGCATCCTCGATGGGGAGAATCTTGATGAGGTTGGGTGTCTCGACAACGGCCAGGCCCTTGACTTCAAGGATGGCCTTCATGACGTTATACGCTTCGCTGACGGGAACTTTTCTGGCAGAACTTATTGATATCTTGCCCTTGACCCGGTCGTCAATGATGATATTTTTCCCGATCAGCTGGCCCATGACATTAATAAATTCGGTTATCTCGACATCCTTGAAATTGAGCGCGAATCTTTTTGCTCCGGCCGGTTTCGCGCCTCTACGTGCAGCTTTTTTCGGGGCAGCGTTGAGATATGCTGGATTGGCGCCGTTATCATTGAATGATATGCTGCATATCGGGATTAGGAATATCAGCATTAACATACTGATAGTTCTTGTGGCGTGTGATGGATTCATTAGCATATCCTTGCTTGTAAGGTGGTTAATCTGTTATGTTGAAATCGTATCTCAGGTTTTTCCCGCCCCGTTCGAGATCGATGGTGATCTTCGGATCATTTTTGATCATTTCCCACATTGACATTAATTTCTGGGTGCTGTCAAGCACTTGGCCGTTGACCCGCTTTATGATATCGCCGCTTCGAGCTCCCAGCCTGAACATGATATTCTGGGGCCGTACGGTTATCAGGCGGTATCCCACGATCTGGCCGTTGACGCGATGCGGTCCGGCCTGGAGGCCCTGAAGGGCATTGTCCATGTTGTTGAACACCTTCTGCTTCATTTCAGCCCGGCTGAGTGTCTGGTTCAATTGCTGGCCGCCGGCGGCGGAAGGGATCCCGGGGGTACTTTGCGAATCGACGACTTTTTTCGCGTATAACTCAAGGGCGACCCTCTGACCCCCGGCGTCAAGATATACCTTTGAATCTCCTATGCCTACCAGCTTGTTGCCGTACACATCATTGCCGACTTCCGTATTTACTTTATAAAGAGCAAAAACACCGGGACTTTTCTCTCCTGATTTAAGTATCATGGCCCGGGCGATGCTGGTGGGACCGGATATAGTTCCCAGGAGGGTCAATTCGCTGATGGAACCGGCTGGATTCAGTATATCACCGGCCATGTCGCCGGCGCTGGCTACTTTAAAGAAGCCTGATTCCGAGATAATTTTATAATCATCAAAATTTTTCCTGGCAGTCGCCGCATACGACCGGCGGGTGGCGACAGCTTTTGTATAACCCGGTGAAAGGTTGTATTTAATTACCTGATTAATCGTTGATGCAAGCATGAAGGAGAATATCATTATGGAGATAACGTTGAGTGAATGGTATTTTAGATTCTGCATGAAAAAAAAAACCTGCTATTAATTCCACCTTGCTCACACAAGCTCAGCGTTAGAAAATAATATCAGTTTATATTATTTTTTATATAATAATCATTATATATTATCATATTTAGTCAAGTAATTTACTTGCCGTTAATATTTTTTGGGATAGTAATCGTGTCTGTAAAGATCTCTTGTGAGGCTGATTTTTTTTTATATTTATTCTTCGTGATTATTATAATTAATAATCCAAAAACCATGATTAAAAGAATGAACTTATATCTGTTAAAATATGGAAATATCACTTCATAATTGTTACCAAAAGAATACCCGAGGGAAAAGAGGATAAGTGACGTGCAGGTTACCGCGCAGAAATCAATTATCATGAACTTCATGGGATTCATCCGTATGAAACCGCATGTCATGAAAATTACGTTTCTCATGCCGAAGGGGATGAAGCGTCCGAAAAAAAGGGTCTTGCCGCCATACGACGCGAAATAATCACGCATTATCCCGATCCGGGATTCCATCTTTTCGGGATTAATCAGTTTTAACCTGATAAGAAGCCTGCAATGCAGGATTGTATTGATCCCGTGTCTCCCGATAAAATACGCCATAATGTCGCTCAGGTACGCGCCCAGGAAACAACCGGCGAAGATATAGTACATGTTTTCAGGAACGACAGTGGCGGCAATCGAGGCCGACAGTATGAATACGATGTCTTCAGAAATGGGCATGCACAATCCTGAAAGCATTAAAAGACCAAAAGAAATGTACTGGACATAGGATGACATCCCGATCAGTAGCTCTTTTACATCAAACATCAGGCTGTACCTTTTTTGTTAACGGACTATAAACGGTTTGGCCTTGATGGCGGGCGTTCCCTTCTTGATCCAGATCCGAATCTTCATGGCACTTTCGCCTTCCTCGTTCGTAATCGTACCAATTTCTTCAATATGTCCGATGGAGTCAACAGTGAATTCGTAAAAATCCTTATTTTTTGAAAAAGGATCGGTCAGGAGTATCATGATTGTATCGTCATGGGGATGCTTCTTGGGGGTTCCCTCGAAGATCTGGTGGGTTTTCTGTATATCGTTTTCCCTGTATTTTTCAAGGTCAAACTGTTTGTGTGATTTTTCAATAAGTTTTTTTATATAACGGTCAGCCATGGGTCGCTCCCTGATTGATATAGGCCGGAAGTATAACCCGGCAGGCAAAAGCCAAAACCACTAAATTTTTCAAATTAACTTGACTCTGGTGTAAATACCGATGAAAATTGCTGCCAATCTGCATAACCCGCATTATAAGACGGGAAATGAAGGATGGCGCTCTATTCAATGCCGTCCACTAATAATTTATACAGCTGGTAGCCTGTCAGTAAACAAATTATTTATGAAATTCAAAAAAAAACATGCCGCGGCAGCAATCATCATTATTTTTGTCATCATTAATAGTTTGGCTACACTCAGGCTCTTTTTTTCCGTGGTATTCCCGAAACGTCTTCTGAAAGAGGTGGTTACCGATTATTTTAAAACAAATCTCGACAAGGCGGTAAAATTCGATGAGATATACATGGATTATGACGGTACAATAGTGATATCCGATTTCAATGTATCCATCACCAGCGATTTCAATGATAATATCAGCCTTATCAAGAGCGGCAAGGCTGTTATAAATCTCGGTTTTTTCAGTCTCTTTATCGGCTCAATTAAAGTCGAGGGCATCGATTTTTATAATTCCGAGATAACCTTCATAAAAAAGTATGGCAGGAGTCATATGGATTCCTTCCTGATCGTTTTTAACCCTGATAAATTCATCAAAAAGACCCGGCGTTCCTACGACAATTTCTACATTGATTTTCATGATGCAAGGCTCTTCTACCGGGAATCCCTCAGGGCTACCCAGGTTGCATTGGAGCTTTCCGGAATCGATGCGGAGCTTGCGTTAGACAAGAATAATATTACGTATGACGTTTCGGGCCGCATTAAACCGTATCGGTCCGACGTTATTCGGAAGGGTAGTTTCGATTGTAATGGCCGGATAAATGCGCGTGACTATGATTCCTACACCCATCAGGTTGTTATCGAGAATTTTGACCTCACCTATATAAATGAGCATATTGCTGAATATAAACTGGCTGATATCGCCTTGTCCTTCCCGTTTCAGGCTGAACGAGATTTTAAT
>CAZZHU010000153.1:0-10735 GCA_964654045.1 uncultured Leptospirales bacterium | reverse complement strand
TGGCCGGAATTGGCTTTCTGGACCGCGTCCATGGAAAGGGTGCGGATGGATGTCGCAATCAGCTTGAGATCGTCATTGGTAATGGCCATAGGTCTGTCCTTACACTTAAAAATCAAGACGGCAGATAATCAGGATTGTTGTCGGGATACACGGGATAACAATGATGTATTAATATTTTATTATGTCTCCAAATGCAAGTATTTTTATGTCGCGGGACGGCAATTAATGAAAATCCGGACAGCACGCGATAACTGTTCCATATAATAGAGGTATCCCGGCGCAATGGATTGATCAACTATGAAGAATTGCGGCATGATGGAAGAAGAATCTAAGGTGCCAGGGTGTCATATATGCTGATCGCAGGATTTTTCTCCATAAAGTACTGCATTGTCCAGGAATTTGGAAAGAATAATACAGGCCGGCCGCTGTCATCGTTTCCATGATGACAGCCATGGGGGATGTACAATTGTGAAAATGTGTCTTCCGGAAGAGTATCCATCCAGCGAAGGGCGGTCCATTCTTTCATTTCAAGTTTTGTTTCCACGCCATATTCATCCCTGAGCCTGTATTGCAGCACTTCAAATTGAAGCGGCCCCACGGCTCCCAGGAGGGGGAGATTGGCGGCGCCATTTTTGGGGTAAAAAGTTTGAACAATATCTTCGGCCAGCAGGTGATCGAGTCCCTTTCTGAAAGACTTGTAGCCGGATATCGATGTATTATACACATAGGCGAAACATTCAGGGGCAAAGCGGGGGATTTCATTGTAACACAAGCCGGGATCGGAACTGATGGTGTCACCGATTTGAAAATCGGAATTTGTGATAAAGCCGATGATGTCTCCGGCGTATGCTTCATTTGCGGTTTCCCGTTCCCTTCCGAATATATTATGCGCGTTTGATATCCTCACATTTTTCCCGTTTCTGGAATTATACGCGGTCATGTCCCGGTGAAACTTGCCGGAGCACACCCTGGCAAAAATCATTCTATCCCTGTGCTGGGGATTCATGTTCGTCTGTATTTTAAACACAAAGGCGGAAAACACGGGGCCCTCGAGAGGCACCGCGCGGTCGCCGGCTTTTCTCGGCAGCGGTTCTCCCGAATAATCAAGAAACCGGTTCAGGAAAAGCTCTATTCCGAAATTGTTTGCGGCGCTTCCGAAAAAAACGGGCGTTGTTTCGCCGCTGTACACCCTGCCTGTCTCGAGCTTTCCATGCGCCGCATCAAGCAGTTCTATCTCTTCGGCGATTTCTTCATAGGAGGATTCGTTTAAAGCGTTCCTGACCACGGGGTCTGTGATGCCATGTACCGAAACCGGCGCCAGGTAGACGCCGCCGGGAACTTTCTCGTAAAGGTGCACCGTGTTGTCGATTCTGTCGTAGACACCCTTAAAAGAAGCGCCGCTATCCAGGGGCCAGCACACCGGATAGGCGTGAATATCGAGGACTTTTTCTATCTGGTCCAGTAATTCAAGGGGCGGCAGGGCGGGACGGTCCATTTTATTTATAAAAGTGAAAACCGGAATCCGGCGTTTTCTGCAGGTTTCAAAAAGTTTGATGGTCTGGCTTTCAATACCCTTGCCGGCGTCTATCACCATTACAACCGCGTCAACGGCCATTAAGACCCGGTAGGTGTCTTCTGAAAAATCTTTATGCCCGGGAGTATCCAGCAGGTTCAGCTTGAATCCCCGGTAGTTGAATTGCAGTACCGTGGAAGATATCGAGATACCCCTTTTTTTCTCCAGTTCCATCCAGTCTGAAGATGTGTCTTTCTGCTGTTTTTTCGCCGTCACCGATCCCGCGAGTTCGATTGCCCCGCCATAGAGAAGTAGTTTTTCGGTTAACGTGGTTTTACCCGCGTCAGGGTGTGATATGATGGCGAATGTACGCCGTAATTTTATTTCGTTTTTAATCTTTTCCATAATGTGTCACTAAAATTTTTAAAAGCTGCATCATGTCAAGAATTTTATTGACAGATACACAAATTCGGCGGCAGGCGGCGGCCTTGACTTCTCTTTCTCTCAATCAAGCTCTTGTAATGAATCCCGCAACCATTTCAGCTCTGCTTTGTAATGAAGGGAATGATGGTGAAACATCAGGCCGGCGATTTTTTTCGCTTCGGGAGGGATGAACCGCATGACCTCTTCTCTGTGCCGATCAAGGTGCTGTAAAACTTCTCCGCAGAATGCCTCCTGTTCCCGGAGTGATGTAATGACGTCGGCGGGCTTCATCGAATCAAAAAAGAATAATGAAGCGTCGATTTCAAATTCCGGCCGGTATTCTATGGCAAGAGACTTCATAAGCATTGTCAGAAACTCTTTTTTTCCTTTTTCCGTGATGGAGTAAACGGACCGCTCCGGCCTTTTGCCTTCCTGTTCTCTTTCCGCTCTGACCAGTCCCTTTTCCTCCATTTTCTCAAGGTGATAGTAGATAGTCGGGAGCTTTATCTGCGTAAAATCGGACACCATGTCGGATATGAGCCGCTTCAGCTTGTATCCGTGAAGCGGCCCGTATCGCTGCAGGAAGCCGAGTATGTACGTGGGGATTTTCATCTAACCTGGGGCCTGGCCTTTTCTCCGATAATTTCGATGCCGAACGGGTTCCGCGCAACACTATAGCTGCCAAACCTAGTATGCGCCAGTATCCCTTTCAATTCATTTTCTGTATAGGCCGCATTAATTGAAGTCTCGAGACCGGGACGGATCTCCCTGGGTTTTGTCGTCAGGCGCAAGAAGCATTTAACAAGAATATTGATATCCCTTCGGAGGTCGCTGATGAACGCTTTTCCCCCCGGTTTCAGCACCCGCGTGAGTTCATTCAGCACGGCAGAGGGATTTTCCCATTCATGGAGGGAGCCGTTTGAGAAGACCGAGTCAAAGCTGTTCTCTTCAAAGGGAAGGATGCCGGCGTTGCTCAGGACATAGGCGGCCCGGCTGTTCAAGAATCCATATTCCCGCGCGTTTTTTTCCGCGACCTTGACCATGTCAGGGCTGATATCCACGCCGGTGAGGCGGGTATGCTCTGTTTTTTTAAGCCATTCAAGTCCCAGGTAGCCCGGCCCCGGGCCGATTTCCAGGGCATGACCGCATGTCAGTCCTTCCTTGATAAGGCGGTCAGTTTCCATCCATCCCCGGTCCCTCATTCTTCTCTGGAAAGAGTCGAAGATTTCAACGTTGAATTCTCCCTGTATGCCCTCATTTGTTTCCGTTACTCGTTTCTTCGTCATAGTTTGCTCCATTGTTTTAATAGTTTGATTAGACTGATTCTTACTGAATTATTTATTCCAGAAATAACCATCGCTAAATAGACAGTTATGAATAATCAGTACTGACTATAATATAACGTGGCGCCTTCCTTTTGTCAAGTGCGGGGAGACATTTTTTTATGATTTTTATACATGGTTCAACGGAAATCCTTCCCGATGGGAACAGTACCGGACGGACGCCTTGAATAATGCCCCGGCTGTCAGGGCTGACGCGGATGACGGGAGCCTTCTCTTTTACGGGAGAAAAAAACAAGGATGACCGACGCTGCCACCGCGAGGAGGGCTGTCATTATAACGAAAGGAAAATCCCCCATGATCAGATTAAAAAGACAGGCCTGGGTGCATTCTTTCCCGCTGCCGCAGGAGTATCTGCCGCCGAAGAACACCAGGTTCCACGAAAGGTGAAGCATCCAGGAAAAACCGATATGGCCGCATACCAGTATGGCGTTGTTGCGGATGATCCCCGCGGCGAAAAGGGAGATCAGGGCGGGAAGGTAAATGATGCTGCGCTCGTCGAAGACATAGCTGTAGATGAGATAGTGGGCCCCGGAAAAGACAAGGGCCGCCGCAGCTGAGAGAGCCAGTGGATTCAGGACGGGCCATTTTTTTTCCAAAGAAAAGAGAAGGAGGGCGCCGGCGATGATTTCTTCGTTCAGGGTCTGGAAAACTGTGAAAACGTATAACTGCGGGTTTCCCAGCTCGAAGCGGTTCTGGAACGATATCCCGGCCGCGTCAATTCTGCCGGTGATGTAAAAATAGAAGGTTGCCGTGATGAGGACCGCCAGAACAATGCCGATAATTAATTCCTTCAGTGGGATAAGGAGGCCGGCCCGCTCCAGCCATTCCTTTTTATAGGCCATGCGGAGACAGAAGGAAATGGCCAGGAACGCCAGGAAGGAACAGTAGAATCCGGTCTGCGGTTGATAATTCAGCGTCAGCAGTGAGACGCATGACGCGACGATCCAGGCCATTTTCAAAAAAACCTCCTGATGCGGCTCCTTTGGGGGGAAATAATCTGTTACAGAACCGGCTCCAGCCTGTCCCGGTAGAATTCGAAGAGCGACTTCCTCGTGGCCACAATGTTGCCGATGATTTCCTTTGCGCCGCAGTCTGCAATGTCAGTCACGATTTTAAAGAGGTATACGTCCGCGTCCATCGCGCGGCAGGCCTGTACCACGGCGGCTCCCTCCATGTCAACGAGGTCGGCGTATTTCCCCGCCGCCTGCCGGTCTGTTTCGGAAAGGACCGGCCGGTCCTGGGTCGCAAGTGAGGCGCACGTGAAGCCCTCCAGCGTATCGGGTTTGTGCTCCGTGGGACAGCCGCCCTCTGAATCTATCCGCGGGCGGTCCAGTTCATAAACCGCGTCTATGTGCAGGATATCCCCGATTTTAAATTTCATGCCGGCGGCTCCGGCCGCTCCCAGGTTGATTATCCGCGATAACTGGTACCTGCCGATGAGATCCGTCGCGGCAATGGCGGCGCACGATTTCCCGATGCCGGAAAGGGCGAGCACGGTGGAGCCGTTCCCGTAAATCGGGACAGGTTTTTTTTCGATCAGGGCCAGGTCCAGGCCGTCGATGAAGGGCCTGGCTTCAATTGCAGTGGCGAATATAATACCGATAGCGTTGCTCATGTCGACAATCCTGATGCCAGCAGGAACACCATGGACAGAAAAAACGGTCAATAACAATTTGGCGGGTAAAAATAGATTGACGATTATAAAGAATTTAAGTATATTCTATAATAATAGTTATTCTGAATGGCCATTTGGTTAGCGCATTAGCATGCCTGTATATGTTTTCACGGAACAGATCATGGGATTGTCATAAAAGCTATAGCGGACTGCGTGAAATTGGCATGGCTTTTTTTCGCGTACCCTGCGGCATAAAAGAAAAATAAATAAAGGCAGTATTATTATATTGCATTTTTTACTGTTCTTTTTTAAAGACGGTTGTATCTGACTGCTGAAGTTATTTTCATATAAAGATACAGCGGAATTGGGCGCAGCCGGTCTGATTAATCGTGGAGAGCATAATGAAAAAAATAAACATCCTTATTCTGACAATAACCGTTTTCTGGATCTTCGCATCCTGCTCAAAATCATCTGAAAATGAAAGCGAAGCAAAAACCCTCCCCGCCGCCGGTAGCGCATCCATCACCTGGCATGATTTTAACGACGGTCTGAAGCTTGCCGCGGCCAGCAAAAAGCCGGTCATCATGGACTTCTACGCGGACTGGTGCGGATGGTGCAGGAAGATGGAAACGGAGGTCTTTGCCGACCGCGAGGTTGCATCCAGGCTCAAAGAGAATTATGTGTGCGTCCGGCTTCACACGGACAGGAACCCGGGCGAAACCATCAAGTATAAAAACCATACCCTTTCCAAGCAGGAATTTGCCATGATGCTCGGCGTCCAGGGCCTGCCCACGCTGGTTTTCCTGGACCGGGAAGGAAACCTCATCACGAAGATACCGGGCTTTGTCAACAAGTCGATGATGCTCCCCCTCCTGAGCTATATAAAAGATGAATGCTACCTCAATAAAGTTCCATTCAAGGAGTATATGGACGGCACGAGTCCCTGCGGGAAGAAGTAGACCTCACCCGCGCTCTGTGCGCGCTTTTAAACCTCATCCCCCGGCCCCTTCTCCTTAGTAAGGAGAAGGGGAGCAGTTCTAATTCATTTTCTCGGAAACCCTCTCCATTTTATGGAGAGGGTGCGCGGAGCGCGGGTGAGGCCATTTTATGGAGAGGGTGCGCGGAGCGCGGGTGAGGCCATTTTATGGAGAGGTGGCAGGGGGTGAGGCCGAAGGGGCGAGTGAGGGTATTATGTCAGTGGCTGTAGAGCATCTGCCGCGATATGATCCTTTCGAGGCGGTAGATTTTATCCGTATACACTCCGAGCTTCTGGTCCCTTCCAATATTGTCTTTCATGTGCTGGATCATGTCCCGCAGGAGAACCAGGTCCGAGCGGCGGTCTATTTCCCCGCTTTCGATTATCTGCGTCAGCAGCTCGAAATTGTATTTGCGCAGGTTGATCCGGAAGAAGAATTCGACGCCGTATATCTGCAGCACCTTGGACAGGGATTGCTTCGACTTGTCGTTTGAATATTTCTGATACTGGGGGGAGTCCACGGCCCGCTGGCTTGCCGGGGCCGCGCTGTTTATGGCATCCTTGTTCGCGGCGGAAGGCTGGGAGTCACGGAGAAGCTTGTTGCCGCTTTCCTTGAGGAGTTCTGCCAGCTTATTCGATTTCCACGAATCGGTGAACTCGTTGAAATTACGCTCGATGAACCCCTCGTATTCATCCAGCATGATCGCCTTGTTGCCGATCTGGCCGATCATGGTATTTTTATAGAATTGCGGCCTGGTGTACATGTCCTTCACGATCTGGTGGAACAGCAGGCGCTTGTTGAACTGCTTTTCGAATTCATCCATGAGGAGTTTCTGGAAAAAGATCTTAAGCTTTCGGATTGTCTGGAGGTCGGTCTCGACGTATCCGTTAATCCGCTTGATTTCGTTTTCCGGGTCGTCCTTTATGATCTCAAACGTGAAAATCTTGTGGGAATCCTTGAGTATCCGTATTATCCTGTCCAGTTCCGGACGGTCGATGCCGAGAAGCGACTGGATTTCCTTTTCGAAGGTATCCGAATGGGGGATGGCGTCATGATTGGCCTTTATGTTATACGCCGTTATTTTCTTTAACACTTCGTCTATGAGTTTGTCAAGCATGTCGGTTTATTTCCTTATCATTGACCCGTGCGGTATAATACCCTTGACATAATTTATTTCAAGGAATTTTTTCCTCTATAATAAAAAACCGGGTTGGCGGCGGTTATTATTTCGGGCTTCCCCGGGTCAGGAAACGCTTTTAAAGAAAAAAAATTGACAAATTTCGGCGCAGGACTGTATGTTAAACACTTTCTTTTTGATATTTATTTTTTCGTTCGGGGTCCTCAGTGAAGATAAAAGGCGCGGATATTATCGTTGAATGCCTGAAAAAGGAGAATGTCGAGTGCATGTTCGGCTACCCGGGCGGCGTGGTCATACCGATATTTCATGCCCTGCACAACGCGCCCTTCAAGTTCATCCTTACCAGGCATGAGCAGGGGGCGGTGCATGCCGCCGACGGTTATGCCAGGGCCTCCGGCAAGGTCGGCGTCGTCATCGCCACGTCGGGACCCGGCGCCACCAATTGCGTGACCGGCATCGCCACCGCGCACCTTGATTCCGTGCCCCTCGTGGTTTTCACGGGCCAGGTAACGCGGGAGCAGATCGGGAACGACGCCTTCCAGGAAGTCGACAGCACCGGCATCACGCGCCCCATAACCAAGCACAACTACCTGGTCCAGGACATTAAGGACCTTGCGCGCATTATAAAAGAAGCTTTTTACATCGCCTCGACCGGAAGGCCCGGCCCGGTCCTCATCGACGTTCCGGTGGATATCTCCAAGGGAGAACACAAATTTTCCTACCCGGAGACCGTGAACATCCGTAGCTATAAACCGGTGTACGAGGGCCACGCGGGCCAGATCAAGAAGGCGTGCCATCTCATCGAGAACGCGAAGCGGCCGGTGATCTATGCCGGCGGGGGCGTTGTGATTTCCAACGCATCGAAAGAGCTCCGGGATTTCGTCAAAAAAACACAGATACCGGTCACCACGACGCTGCTGGGCCTGGGAGTTTATCCCGAGACGGACCGCCTTGCCCTGGAGATGCTGGGCATGCACGGCACCTATTACGCGAACCACGCGGTGAACGAGTCCGATCTCCTGATCGCCGTGGGCGCCCGTTTCGACGACCGGGTTACCGGAAAAATAGCCGAGTTCATTCCCAACGCAAAGGTCATCCATATCGATATCGACCCGGCGTCGGTGAGCAAGACCGTGCCGGTGGACGTTCCCATCGTGGGCGACTGCAAGCATGTTCTTGCCGAGATAATAAAACAGGTCAATGCCCCGAAGATCGACGAGTGGCTCGCGGCGATAGACACGTTGAAGCGCGACCATCCGCTGACCTACGAGCGAAACGGCGGAGAACGGATAAAGCCCCAATTCGTGGTGGAGGAGATTTACCGCCAGACAAAGGGGGAGGCCATCATATGCACCGAGGTGGGGCAGAACCAGATGTGGGCGGCGCAGTTCTACAAGTATACCCGTCCACGGACCTTCATATCCTCCGGCGGACTCGGCACCATGGGCTACGGGTTCCCGGCCGCCATCGGCGCGCAGCTGGCGCGTCCGGACATGCGGGTCGTTGACATCGCCGGCGACGGCTCGATACAGATGAACATCCAGGAGCTTATCGTGGCCGTGCAGCACCGGCTGCCGGTCATCATAGCCATCCTCAATAACGGTTATCTCGGCATGGTGCGCCAGTGGCAGCAGCTGTTCTGGGAAGAGCGCTATAGCCACACCTGCATCGATTTCGCGCCCGATTTCGTAAAGCTCGCAGAGGCCTACGGGGCCGAGGGAATAAGGATCGAAACATACGAAGAGGTCGCGCCGGCCCTGCAGCGGGCCCTGGCGATCACCGACCGGCCCATTGTGATGGATTTCCGCGTGACGCGGGAGGAGAACGTCTATCCGATGGTGCCCGCGGGGCGGTCGTTCAAGGAAATCATCATGAGGGAGATGCTCGCGTAAGCCATGACAGCGCCAATCGATGAAAACATGAAACAATACGTGATCTCGGTCAAGGTGGAAAACCGCTTTGGCGTGCTGGCGCGCGTGGCCGGGCTTTTTTCCGCGCGCGGCTACAACATAGATTCGCTGGCGGTGAGCGCCACCGAGCAGGAGGACGTATCGGTCATGACCATCGTGGTGCGGGGCGACGACCGGGTCATCGAGCAGGTGAAGAAGCAGCTCAACAAGCTGATCGACGTCATCAAGGTGAGCGACCATTCCGGTCTTCCCACCGTGGAGCGCGAACTGGTCCTGGTGAAGGTGAACGCACCGCCGAACAAGCGGCCGGAGATTTACCAGCTGGGCGAGATATTCAGGGCCGATATCGCCGATATTTCGCAGAAGACCATCACCCTGGGCGTGAAGGGCGATCCGAACCAGATTCAGAATTTTATCGAACTGCTGAAGCCCTACGGCATAAAGGAATTGATGCGCACGGGAAGGGTGTCGTTATTGAAGGAGTAGCTAATATTTGCCCTCACCCCCTGGCCTCCTCTCCCATTTAGAATTGAAAAAAGGAGAGGGGGCGCGGAGCGCGGGTGAGGGCGGATTGGTAAAAATAATAAAATAAAATTGACCCATGCCCCCTCAGGGGGACAGGGGGGTCTACAAGGAGAGCATCATGGCAAAAATGTATTATGACAACGACGCCGACCTCGGCGTATTAAAAAATAAAACGATCGCCATCGTCGGGTACGGGAGCCAGGGCCACGCACAGGCGCAGAACCTGCGCGACAGCGGCCTGAACGTGATTGTCGCGGAGCTTCCCGGCACCGATAACTATCGGCTGGCGGAATCCCACAATTTCAAGCCGGTCACGGCGAGGGAAGCGGCGGAAAAGGCCGACCTGATACAGATACTGGCGCAGGACCACGTGCAGGCAAAACTGTACAAGCAGGACGTTGAGCCTTTCATGAAAAAAGGCAAAACCCTGGTCTTCTCCCACGGCTTCAACATCCACTTCGGCCAGATCGTGCCGCCGAAGGAGATCGACGTGATCATGATTGCGCCGAAAGGCCCGGGCCACCTGGTCCGGAGCGAATACGAGAAGGGCGGCGGCGTGCCGTGTCTCATCGCTATCCACAATGACGCTTCCGGCACCGCGAAGCAGGTTGCACTGGCTTACGCCAAGGGGCTGGGCGCCACCCGCGCGGGGGTCCTCGAAACGACATTCAAGGAAGAGACCGAAACCGACCTTTTCGGCGAGCAGTCTGTCCTGTGCGGCGGCGCATCGGAGCTGGTCAAGGCCGGTTTCGAAACCCTGGTCGAGGCCGGGTACCAGCCGGAGATTGCCTACTTTGAGTGCCTTCATGAGCTTAAGCTCATCGTCGACCTCTTCTACCAGGGCGGGATCAACTACATGCGTTATTCGGTTTCCGACACTGCCGAATACGGCGACTACATGAGCGGGCCTCGCATCATAACGAAGAAGACCCGGAAGGAGATGAAGAAAATCCTGAAGGAGATCCAGGACGGGACCTTTGCGAAGAACTGGATCAAGGAAAATGAGAAGGGAAGGCCTGTGTTCAACAGGATTAAAGAAGAGCAGAAAGACCATCTCATCGAGAAGGTGGGCTCGGAGCTCCGCAAGATGATGAAGTGGATCAACGCAAAATAATCTCACCCCGGCCCCTCTCCATTAAGCGGAGAGGGGAGCTGGAGGAAAGTATCTATTATTATTTAAACAGGAAGACGCGGTTTTAAGCCGCGCCTTCGTTGTTTATGCCAGCCTTACCTCGCGATCATCCATTTCCCGTCGATATTTCCCACGTACACGCCGAACGCGCGCCCGCTG
>CAZZHU010000152.1:0-10912 GCA_964654045.1 uncultured Leptospirales bacterium | reverse complement strand
CCCGCGGAGTTTACCCCGGACTTGATCCGGGGCGGGCTCGCAATGACATTGGTTCTCATATCGTCAATTCAAGGAGACCTTCGATGAAACGTCAATGGCTGATGTCTTACCTGCTGGTCGTGATACTGCTCGCGGCAGCGCCGCTGACCGGCCAGAACATGGCCCCGCTTTCCTGGAAGTTCCACACAGGCGACAGCCTGGAGTGGGCCCTGCCCGGCTACGACGATTCCACATGGAAGCCCATGCAGGCCGGCACGGTGTGGGAAAGGCAGGGATACATCGGTTATGACGGCTACGCCTGGTACAGGGCCACAGTGACCATCCCCTCTTCCATCCGGAAGCGCGCGGTAAAAGAAGGCGGGTTCCTGCTCAGGCCGGGTCGTATTGATGACGCGGATGTCGCGTATTTCAACGGCGGTGAAATCGGGCACACAGGAAGCCTCCCTCCGGATTACGCGGGAATGTGGGACACGCCGCGGGAATACTTCATTCCGGTGCACATGATCCGGTGGGACGGGCCGAATGTGATCGCGATACGGGTGTATGACGCGGGCGGGGACGGCGGGCTGTGGGGCATGCCGTCTGAATTCGCGGTCAAAGGGTATGCCGATCAGGTGAAGATCGCGGTCCTTCTGCCTGAGAAGAACCACGTGGTCCGCGGTCTTCGGGAGTTCGACGCTGTGGTGACGGCCTCCAATGACGGCGAGGATGTGTTCAAGGGAAAAGTCGAACTGGAACTCAAAACGGATTTCGGGGAGATGGTCACGTCGCTCTCCAAATCCCTCAAGCTGGGAAAGAATGCCTCAAGGACAGTGACGTTCCGGTTGAAGAACCTGAGACCCGGATTCTACAATGCCATTGCCCGGTACAAAACCGCTTCCTCATCCAAAGAACACAGATTCGCTTTCGGCGTGGACCCCGAGAAAATCGTTTCGCCGCCTGATCCGCCATCCGATTTCCAGGCCTACTGGGACAGGGCCAGGCGGGAACTGGCGGCAGTGGATCCGCAGTTCCGGGTCATACGCGTGGACAGCCTGTGCGACGAGGACCGGAACGTGTACCTGGTTGAAATGCGGTCCCTGCAGAACGCGTTGATCCGGGGCTGGTACAGCGCGCCCAACCGTCTGGGACGCTTCCCCGCCATTCTGCACGTGCAGGGCTACAGCTCGGTCATGGTCCCAGCGTATCTGGATCGCGGCGATTTCGCGAGCCTGTGCCTGAACGTGCGCGGTCACGGGAACAGCACGGACAACGTGAATCCCGGTTTTCCCGGGTATCTTCTCAACAATCTGGCGGACCCGGAATTCTACATCTACAGGGGCGCGTACATGGACTGCCTGCGGGCCTTGGATTTTCTGTTCTCGCGTCCCGAGATCGACACCACGCGCGTGGCTGTGGAGGGCCAGAGCCAGGGAGGGGCCCTGTCTTTCGCCACCGCGGCGTTGGCGCCGGACCGCATAAAAGCCTGCATTCCGGGCGTGCCTTTTCTTTCGGATTTTCCGGATTATTTCAGGGTCGCGTCGTGGCCCGGGAATGAAGTCACGCAATGGGTCGAGACGACTCCGGGTATGACCTGGGAGAAGGCGTACCATACACTCAGCTACATCGACATCAAGAACCTGGCCGGCTGGGTGAAGGCGCCTGTGCTGATGACCGTGGGATTGATGGATGAGACCTGCCCGCCGCACATCAATTTTGCCGCGTACAACCAGCTGAACGCGCATACGACCCCGGGGTCTGGTGGATCCGAGGATGGTTCGAGCCGGATGTCCGATGACAAGCGGATGGGGACCCCGGGGTCTAACAGCAAAAACCAGATGAAGGCCACAAAAGAAGTTGTGATTTATCCCTATTCCGGCCATTCCGTGCCGCAGGAAAACTGGGGGCTGAGGATGGCGTGGCTCAGAAAGAAGTTCAGGATGTCACCGGATGTGAGGTAACGGATGAGACCCCGGGGTCTCTCTGCGTTCTGCAATCAGGCATCCGTATGCGACGATCTCCGGATCAAGGGGACCCCGGGGTCGGATGCAGAGATGGCGTGGCTCGGAAGGTAGTTCGGGATGGGGCCGGAGATATAGAAGTTCATTGTTCATGGTTCATAGTTCATTGTTAAAAACGGCTCCGAATTCCGAGTTCCGGGTTCCGAGTTGATATTACAATGTCGCCCTGAGTTCCGCTAACCTGCTTCGCTCCCGAAGGGCCTTAGGGCGGAATGAACCATGAACTGTGAACTATGAACTCAAAAGAAGCCATCCGTGAAAGAAAACCGGAGTATCATCCAAATGAGTAAATCATGGCTTGCGGCCCTGCTCTTCGTCATAGCAGTGAAAAGTTCCGCCCAAACCGACATCCTCTTTCAGGTCTCCACGCTCGACGCGCTGGTGGGAGGGGTGTACGAGGGAAAGACCACGCTCGCATCCCTGAAAGCGCACGGCGATTTCGGGATCGGTACGTTCAATGCGGTGGACGGGGAAATGATGCTCATCGACGGCATGTTCTACCGTGTGAATGGGGAAGGAATGGTCCGCTTGGTCCCGGAAACTGAATGCACTCCTTTCGCGGCAGTGACATTTTTCGAACCGGACATCACGCTCCAATGCGATTCGCCGGTCTCTATGGACTCCCTGTACCGTTTCATCGACAGTTGGCTGCCGTCTGAAAACCTGTTCTACGCGGTGCGTATCATCGGGTCTTTTGGTACGGTTCGGACTCGGAGTGTGCCCAGGCAGACAAAACCTTATGTCAAGCTGACGGAAGTGGTCAAGACCCAGCCGGTTTTCAGCTTTTCGGATGTCGGAGGCATGATGGTCGGATTCCGATGTCCGTCGTACGCGAAGACCGTCAATTACGCCGGATTTCACATGCATTTTCTGGCACAGGAAGGCGAGGGCGGTGGGCATGTGCTGGGATTCATGGCGGACAAGATCCGGATCGAGATCGACGTCACGGACAGGTTCCATCTGGCATTGCCGGATGACACGGAATTCCTTCGGGTTGATCTTTCGGGAGACGAGGAAGCGGTCAGGAAAGTGGAAAAGTAAATTCCGGAGAAGTGCCACGCACTTGACAAGAACAGAAAGGTCCGAAAATGCCCGGCAGTCTCACTCTCTCCGCAGTCTTCCCGGTCAGCGCTCAGCTTCTGTACACAGCCTGGATGAGCACGCGGGGTCATTCCGCATTCACGGGGTCGAAAGCAGTTGTGGACCCGGTCAGGGGCGGCGCTTTCACGGCCTGGGATGGGTACATTTCAGGGAAGAACCTGCAAACCGAACCGTTCGTCCGGGCGGTTCAGGCCTGGCGGAACATGGATTTTCCGGATGATGCGCCGGACTCGAAGCTGGAGGTGCTGTTCGAGGACGAGAAAGGCGGGGCCAGTATCACGCTCAATCACACTGGCCTGCCGGACGGGCTTGAGGATGAAATCGAGAAAATGTGGAAGCAATACTATTTCAAGCCCATGAAAAGATACTTCACCCGCGCCACCCGTGAGAAATGGGCGGACGCGTTCAAGCGGGAGATGCATCAGTAAGCCTGTCGATCCGGGAATAATTGAATTGATCAGTTAACCTTATTTAAATATATATTATTTAGATATCTTTCGTCTTGTGCCAACCGTTTTAATGAGGTATCGGTTTTGGCCATCTCAATGAATAATTTTAGATATGCTTTTTCGGACATATGAAAGCCATCTATTGCTTCTTCGTCTGTTGAATTAATGGTTACAATATCAGTATAATCGAAAATATGATAATTATACTTATCAAATATTTTCTTTAAGCTAGGATATATATTGAAAATGTAGGCATATTTTTGATGCATGGAAAGAAGCTTATGATAGATGAATCCTGAAAAGGGCGGAAGAAACCCTATGACATGGATGTTTCTATCTCTACATTCCGACAAAAAATACTCGATTTCTGATATAGATTTTGATGATACTTCTGTTCCGTATTGAAACCGTCTGTTTCCATTTTTTATTCTTTTTAAAGTATCAGTAAAAAGATAATCATCGGATTTTTGATTTGTATAGTTAATAGCACCGTATGAGTAACTACCATCATTGCGAAAGCCACACTTATTTGTGATGGCATTAAGTCCAATCAACAAAGTATCGTTTTGATGATTAAACAGATTCATCAAGGAGAATTTCTTTTTACTGAGATCGATTATAGGTTTAAAATAGTTATTTTTAAAGATTTTCGCTGCTAAAAGAGGATTATTGGATACAGATTTTTGATTAAAACTATCCAGAAAATGTTCAAAATTTGAATTAAAAAAGTATTGATCAAGACCGACAATGATAACTCTTGGGTTATCGTTTTTAGGAATACTATCAATGAAGTATCTATAGTCTTTTATCCAGTTAATGCAACCTCCGGCGTTATAAAACTCTACATGATTTTTAAAGAAATAACTTCTAAATTGCATAACTCTCGAAGTGCCAAGTGCAATAATGTATGGATGATGAGTTAAAACCCAATTCAGTTTGATAGACGTATTAAAATCGCTATAAGCAGGCCCATATAAAAACGGAATAGAATTATCATAACATTCATGGACTAACTTTGATGGTGGATAAAACTCATTTGATCTAATGAAAATCAACAATGAAAATACCAAAAAAATTAATGGCAAAGAAATAGCCAAAAGAAGCTTCAATAGAAATTTTCTCATGGTTTACCCAAATATAAAACTGATTAGAATTGAAAATAGATAAAGTTCCCGACGTTTTTAGTGAAAGCTTTAGTAACAAAAATCGAAAAAACAAGGCAGATGTAGATAAGCCATCTAATTACAGAGTGCCGATAAAAAATTGTGTGGATTTTTGAAAAATCGTGAGTAGTGATATGATCTACAATAAAAAGGATAAAAATGCACATCCACGCCATCGCGAATCCTGCAACAGTTTGATCAAGAAGAATGGGGCTTGCCATGTCGGTGCCGGTTCCTATAGAGGAAGTATGGGAAGCTATTAGAGATGCATAGGATACCCATCCGGAGAATAAATGCGTTGTAATATAAAGCGCGTCCTTGATGCTGTCTGAACGGAAAAATATCCAGGCAAAAGTCACTACGTTGAATGTTAAGAATATGTGCCATATTCGGAGGGTCTTTGATTTCTTAAACCGGGCAGACGAGTGGAGGTTATTCTTGAGAGGAGAATAAAAGGTATGGATGCATAGATAGAGACCGTTTAAAAGGCCCCAGATGATGAAACACCAACCAGTTCCATGCCATAGGCCTGAAACCAGGAATGTGATCATTAAAGCAAGAAGATTTCCGGTTATCCTCAGATTCCTCCATTTCATCTGAAGAGGCTTGAAGATGTAATCAAATATCCAGGATGAGAAGGAAATATGCCATCTCCTCCAGAATTCGGCGATATTTCTCGAGAAATAAGGTCGGTTGAAATTGTTGGTCAATTTCAGACCAAACAGTTTGCCGACGCCCAGAGCCATGTCTGTATAACCGGAAAAGTCGCAATATATCTGGATTGAATAATAAAATGTCGCCAGAGTGAAAGAAACGCCGGCATATTCAGTAAATGATGTCACGTTGTCGTATACGGCATTGACACTGATCGCGAGCCGGTCAGCGATGACGACTTTTTTGAAAAGCCCCCACGCGAATTGAAGCGTCCCGGCCCTGGCGCTCTCATAATCGAAATCAATCGGTTTGCGGAGTTGCGGCAATAGATTGCCGGCCCGTTCGATCGGTCCCTGCAGAAGCTTCGGGAAGAAACTCATGTAGAGAGAGAATCTGCCGAAATTTCGCTCGGGTTCCTCGATTCCGAGATAAACATCCGTCAGGTAAGAAATCGCCTGAAAAACGAAAAAGGAGACACCGATAGAGAGCAGGCCGGCAGGAACATGAATGCTGTGATCGAATCGAATGAATTGAAGCAGACGGTTCAGGTTTATAGAGAGGAAAGGGAGATATCTGAACGCGACGAGCGCGAACAGATTCAGGATGACTCCGGATGAATAAATCAGTTTCTTCCGCTTCTCGGAGGATGAACCGGCAATTCCGATTGCGCACAAATAGGAGACGGAGGTCACTCCAAACAGGCAAAACAGGAGCAGGGGATTACGAAGAAACGCGTAGAATAGAAAGCTGAAAACAAGCAGAGATATCCACCGGTATCTACGGTTTAATGAATAAGTGACGAAGAAGACGAGACCCAAAAATGGGAGGAACCAGAACGAGTCGAATTGCATGCTCTATGAATTCCTTCCTATCTCGTCTTTTCCTGGACACTTCGCATCAAATCTCCCACGGTCTTGAACGTTAGCAGCTCCTTCTGAGAAAACCGAATTTTAAAACGCATCTCGATCGCCACAATCAGGTTGACATGTGAAAGGGAGTCCCACCCTTCGATGTCGTTCGCGGTCATTTCGGGTCGTAATTGAATTTCAGGGTTATCGAAGACCATCCGGAACACTTCAGTCAACGCATCGGTTGTGTCCATTGTTTAAATCTCCAGGGTTGATGTGTCGCCCAAATCATTGCCGGAATATTGCGCCTTGAGCACGCGGCGCATGATCTTTCCGCTCTTGTTTTTAGGTATGCTATCAACCACACGGATTTCCTGGGGAGTCGCGGTCGAAGAAAGACGATTCGAGACATGGATGCGGATTTTCAATTCCAGCTCTCGGGACCAGGAAATCCCACTTTTTAAGCAGACGAAAGCGACAATTTTTTCGAACAGCATGTCATCGGGCACTCCGACGACTCCGGACTCCGCGATTTCTGGAAGTTCCAGAAGCGAGCTTTCCACCTCGAACGGGCTGACCAGATGACCGGCCGTGTTAATGACATCATCAGACCGTCCCTGGAACCAGAAATATCCGTCAGAATCCTGATAGGCGGTATCGCCGGTAAAATAATGACCGTGTCGGAATTTTTCCTGATAGGCAGTCTCGCTCTTGAAATACGTTCTGAACATGGAAGACCAGCCCGGTTTCAGGCACAGGTTCCCGGATTTCCCGATGGATTGAGCCGTACCTTCGTCGTCGAGAATCACAGCAGTGATATTTTGCAGAGGTTTGCCCATCGAGCCGGGTTTGATCAGGAGACCGGGCCTGTTCGAGATCATGATGCTACCGGTCTCGGTCTGAAACCAGGTGTCATGGATGTCTTTTCCCAGCACTCTGCGCGACCAGTGAATGATTTCGGGATTGAGGGGTTCACCCACACTGAATATGGTTTCCAAGCATTCCAGATTGAAACGTTTGTAGAACTCCGGCGGTTCACGCATCAACATTCTTAGCGCCGTGGGAGCCGTATACCAGACGGTCACTCTTTCCCGTTCCAGGAGTTCGAACCACTTCCCCGCATCGAATACGCCACCATAGTGAATCTGGGTCACTCCCAGGCTCCAGGGCCCGATGATACCGTAAGAAGTGCCGGTGACCCATCCCTGGTCGGCTGTGCACCAGAAGATGTCATCCTGTTTCAATTGAAAAATTTCCAGAGACGAGGATAACTGGGACAGTATGCTTTCGTGTACGTGAAGTACGCCTTTTGGCTTCCCTGTTGAACCCGACGTGTAATGTAAAACCGAGGGTGTTTCTGAAGAAGTGGGAGGCGTCGAGTATGAATCGCTGGAACACGCCATCCATTTGCGATAACTGATCACATTCGGGGCGGACTCCTCGTCCGAATCGACTACTATGATTTTTTGGATAGACGGCACTGACCCGGCGACCTGCAATACCTTCTTCAGAAGGCTGCCTTTGGTAATGATGGCCTTCGCGGCCGTGAGGCGGTCCGCCAGCGCTTCAACGCCGAAATTTGAGAAAAGGGTTCCTGCGATTGCCTTGATCTTAAGGATGCCGAGAAATGCGATAAACTGTTCCGGCATTTTCGGAAGGAAGGTGAATATGATATCTCCCTCACGGAGACCAAGATTGAGGAGCATGTTGGCGAAACGGTTGGATTCACTTTCAAGCTGTGAGAAGGTATAATCATCTCTTTTCAGATTTTCCGCATGAATCCAACGCATGGCAATGCGCTTCGAATTGCCCAAGTCACACTGCTGTCTTGTACAAATATGGCCTATATTGTATTGATCATTTATTATTTTTTTCATAGCCGCCGAGGGATATTATGCAAGTTTAAAAAATATAAAGTATTATATAAAATTATGCAAGGGAAAAATTCAGATATCTAATATTTCTTAAAAGACAGCTGTTATCCGCTTGATTCTGAGTTTTCCCCGCACCAAAAAGGGATTTGGGACTTGATAATCCGCTGAAAAGTGTTTATACTTCAACATCATATAAAGGCCGGATCTCGCGGCGGGGCGGCGCCGTCCGGACGGACGGGACAGGCGGATATCAGACGCCAAATATCGGGGGAGCGCACGTGAGCTGGATCGAAATCGCCTCGAACGAAGACGTGGACCGGGTCATGCGGACATTCGGCAATTTCCGCGACAGCTGTCTGCGCGAAGTGCACCTGTGGACCGACCACTGGGTGAAGCCCGACCTCAGCATGTACTATCCCAACGGGCTCAACACCCGCATCCGCGTGCTTTTTCAGCGCCAGGTTGCGTCGCCCTCGGCCATTGAAATCCTGTTTGAAAACGTCACGCATTTCAACCTCGCGCCCACGCCCGAGCAGTATTACCCGGTTATTTTCGGGGCCAAGATGTACATGGAAGAGGGCATTCTGTACTGGGCGAACGAGGAGGACTGGTCCATCGAGTCCGCGTCGTTGAACCTGCATACGTGGATTTCAGCGCGGCAGGCGAAATGGCGCGATGTCAGCGAGTGGATGGGGGAGACGCTGAGGTACGGGGCGGCGGAGTAAAGCAGTTCCGTGTTCCGGGTTTCGGGTTCCGAGTTCCCTACCCATCCCACTGAAGTCTGTAGGTCCGAAATGCCGAGTTCTGCGAAGCCCTTCAATAGCGGAAATCTGTCGATTGGTCCCGCAAAGCCTTCAATAGCCGGCATCTGTTGCTTGGTCCCGCGTAGCGGGACGGGACGGGAAGGCGAGGCTTTCGGACTTTTTAGTTAGACACGGATATCACGCTCCGGGAGGCTCCCAGCCTCCCGGAGCGTATGCGCGTACGATCGGTAGCCCACGGCCAGTTGCCCACGGCCAGTAGCCCACGGCTTCAGCCGTGGGTTCGCGGAAAATCTAACCGGCATTCGGGAAGCCGTTTAAACGGCTTCCCGTTTCTTTTGGCGAATTATTTCCCCACGGCTGAAGCCGTGGGCTGTCGGTTTACGTGTAAAGTGCCTGGCACCTCCGAGGTGCCGGGCACTTATTTCTTGACTTTCCAATTTTTACGTCTTACATTTAACCGTTCGGTTAAACCAAATGGTTGGTTAATGAAATGACTGAATCAATACAAAATCCTCCTGAAGATTCCACCCTCGAGAAAATCAAGGCCGCAGCTACCGAGGAATTCATCCAGAGAGGATTCGACGGTGCTCGGATGCAGGCTATAGCCGACAGGGCAGGCGCCAATAAAGCCATGATTTACTATTACTTCCGGTCCAAGGAAGCCCTGTTCGAGGCTGTTCTGCGTGAAACCTTCGAGGAGCTCATCACCCGTTTCTCTGAAATCCGGCCCGAAGGCGATCCGGATCCCAGAGTTCTGATTCCACAGATCGTGCGCCTTCATTTCCGATTCCTGGCCGAACACCCGGCCATCCCTAAAATCCTGCTCAGGGAGATGCATTCGAATCACCCGATAGTCCCAAAAGTGCTGGGGGAAATTTTCGGAAGAATCAAGTCGGAGCGCTACCCTGATTTTGTCCGCATTTTCGAGGCGGGCGTCCGTTCCGGAAAAATCCGCAACGTGGATCCGCTTCAGACCATTCTGAACATCATTTCCATGAACGTTTTCTATTTTATCGCCAGGCCCGTGCTGTCCGTCGGCTGGCCCGATGTGTTCGCGTCCGTGCCCGAGGAAAAACTGCTGGAGATGCGCGAAAAGGCCGTGTCGGACTTGGTCCTGAACGGGCTTTTGCCGAGACAAGGGGATTGACATGAGAGTCCGCGATTGGCTGATCTTCGGTTTTTCCGCGGCTGCGTGCGCGGGCCAGATCCAGGTCACGCTCGATGAATGCGTGCGCTTCGGGCTGGAGTCGAATCCGAGCCTGGCCGTAGCCGAGGCGGACGCGCGATACGCGAGAGAGGACGCGGCCCAGGCCCTGGCTTCCTTCTTCCCCTCCGTGGACGCGTCCGGGTCTTTCAGGCGGCAGAGCATGGTGCCGAAACTCGAATTTCCAGCGATGGAGCTTCCATTCGGCAGCGGCGCGCCGGTTTCCCTGTTCCCTGACGGCGGGATGTCTCTCGGCGTACGGGACCAGACGGACCTGAGGCTCACATTGACACAGCCCTTGTTCACGGGGTTCCGGCTGTTGCACGCGAAACGCGCAGCGAACGCGGCCGCTTCGGCCCGGGCCGCGGAAGTCAAGGCGAGGCGGAACGAATGCGTCCAGACCGTGGAAGCCGCGTACGGCGGATGCCTGAAGGCGAGGAAACTGCTCGACATCGCGAAATCCGGACGCGATCAGGTCGGGGCGCATCTGGCGGATGTCGAGCGGTTTTTCGAGCAGGGGATGATCAAGCGGGATGAACTGCTCAAGGCCCGAGTTCGGCGCACCGAGGCCGCGGTTCTGCAGGCCGAGAACGCGGTGAGGCTGGCGGACGCGTTTCTGGAAAATGCCATGGGCCGGCCGCTTCCCGCGGCTGCTGTTCTCTCGGATGTGATCCTGGAACCATCCGCGTCCGTTCTTCTCGAGACCTCGATCGGACTCGCGGAGCAGGACAGGCCTGAACTCGCGGCCGCGCGGTTCGCGGTCAAAGCGGCCGAGGAGGGGAAGGCGGTGTCCGCGGGCCGGTGGTTTCCGTCCGTGGCCGCGTTCGGCGCTTTGGGATACGGCAAGCCGGGATT
>CAZZHU010000151.1:0-11114 GCA_964654045.1 uncultured Leptospirales bacterium | reverse complement strand
CATGCCGAGAAATACCAGCGCGCGTCCTCCGATCTCGGGCTTTTCGCTCATTGCCCCCAGCGCCGCCGAGCCGATCCGCGCAAGGGCATATCCGCTGGAAATGCATGAAAGTCCCACGGCACCCATTGCAGCGATCGCCATGACCGCCTTATTGCTTCCGCTCATCATGCCGGCAGCAATAGTTGTGGCAGCTTCTGTTGTCTCTTCGGCATGGAGGGCGGCCCCCGGTAGCAGCAATACCGCAAGGACGCCCGTGAGAATTATTAAAAGCCGGATAAATGATCTTTCATGGTTCATCATGCTACCCCCTTTGCAATTACCTGTTTTCTTCTGATCGAGAAGGGCTTAAATTCGACACCATCGCCCCTGAAAAATTTGCTGAAGAATTCGTAATACTCAAGCCGCATCGATTGGATTCCGCATACAAGCCCTTCGAGCAGAATAATAAAGACATTCCCTATGACAATAATAGTCAGGGATGCTATCGAGATGCCCGGGCTGGCGATAGCGGCAAGAGTGTATACCGCGATACTCAGACCTGCATGGCTCAACGCGAACGCACCGGCCCGGATAAAGGATATTGAGTTCCCGAGAAAACCCGTGAACATCTCCATAAGCTCGACAAATGATTCCACGATATATTCAAAAATGCCATTGGGGAATATTTTTTCATGCCCCAGGAAAATATAACCCGCAATGTTCCTGAACAAGAAAAGACCAACGGGGAATACGATAATTAATATTAATTCAAAATGATCCGGCTGAATGTCGTACTGTATATATCTCACACTGAGGAACAGGGATCCCGTATACACGATAAATCCAAGTATCCCGTGTATACCGAAAATGGCTTCATAATATTCCCCGGCCTTATAAAGATTATATATGTTCATGATGAGACCGAGAGTTATAAAGGACGCGCCCATCATGATGGTGGCGAAAAAGAGATCCATTATATGTTCCATAGGATGGAACCAGAGCGCCGGAAGGATGTGCTCATTGCTGAACATACTGCCGTAGAGTACGCCGAAGAGTCCCGCTGACAGACCGGCTGCTATGAGTATGGCACCGCTGTCATGGTAAAATGAACGCAGCTTTTTTTGTTTTGCGGCTATTTTCATGATGATTCCCGCAAGACAGAGAACGAGTCCCTGGCCTATATCGCCGAACATGACTCCGAACATGAGCAGGTACGCAATGGTTGCGACAGGTGTCGGGTCCAGCTCGAGACTGCCCGGGATCCCGGCATTCCTGATTATGATCTCGAAGGCCCTGAAAAACCATCGATTCCTCAATCTTACCGGCATACCATTATGACCATCCGCAATTTCTTCTCCGGAAAGCATGTGGAGGAAAAATCGTTTACCGCATACGCGCTCCAGCACAGATACGAGCCGGTCGAGGTCGTCGAGATCAATCCAGCCGCTTATGAATTCCGCATCTTCTGTCCGCAGAAAACCTTTTTTTGCCCCGATTGACAATCTGAGCGCGGTGTATATTTCATGAAGGCCGGCCAGGTGCCTGATTCTCTCCTCGATGCGTTCGTTCAAGTGCTCTTCTTTGTTAAATAATTCTTTCTTCATTAATTCAGCTTTATCTTTTAAATCATCAAGCTCATGAGGATACGTCGCATACCTCACCAGCATCTGCTCCTTATCTTCAAATCCATTCTTTTCCAACAGGCCGATAAGTTTATCCCTGTCACCGGGCAGGGCTATACCCAGCACATGTCTTCCCGCATGCCGGATGTAATATCCGTCATAGAGATCCTTGTCCGATACATCAATATCGTTCCGCAGTGTGCCGAATACATAACTGCACAAGGACATCCGCGGTAAACTTCCGGGGTTCTCTATGATAGCGGCAAAATCCCGCGCGGCCTCCAGCCTGATCCGTAATTCTTCCTTCTCCGCCTGATACTTCTGCCTGAGATTCTGTATACCATCCATTTCATCACGTATTGCTTTGACTGCAAGACGGTCACTTTCAATGTCCCTCTTGAAAATTACAGGAGAGAGCAGCGAGCCTCCCTCGCCATCCGGCTGATAATCAAGGGAAATTTTCAATTCAGAGCAGACGTTTTCTATTTCATTCAGCATCACATTGACGGAATTCTCCATGCCGTCAACATCCACGGCTGAAGTCTCAATACCGGAGCCGTCCCATTTTCCGACATGAATGATTCCCTCATTGCCAAGCTCATTGATCAGGCGATCAGATTCTTTCCTTTTGAAACCGATGATTATTTTTCTGATATGAGCCTTCATTTATTCCCCATAGACCAGATGCTGCATGATCGCATCAGGATCCACCTGCAACTGGAAACCATCAATGATCATAAAAAGATTCAGTATCTGGTAGTATAATGACCAGGCATAGGATAAGACCGGGCAGACGCTGTGAAAATCTTTCGAAAATATTTTATTAACAGATGACATGAAGAGGCGGTTCAAGAAAAGCTCGAGCTGGGAAATATCATCAACGATATCCCGTGAGCCCGTGTTGTCACTTTCTGCTTTAATACGTCTTGTTATTTCCTTCTCGACCGTATCAATCTCACGCCGGGAGACAGCGGTGCCATCAAAAATGTCCAGGGGGTTGAACTGCCGGAAATCACTTTCTTTACGAATTTCGCACCTTTTGTCCCACAGGATCTTCAGCGAGACGGTCTTTCTTATCAGAATACTATTATACATCTTCAAATCGGCGGGGAACAGCCTGGTTGAAAACCGCTGCAGGTTTTTCAACGCAAGTAAGTCTATTTTACTCTCGAGCTCCTCATAGGATGGCGGCTCATCGAAGTCCATCACTTCCGAAAAAATGGTATCTCCGAACAGTTCACGCAGCTCATTGATCCCGATCTCTTTTGTCCTGATACCGGCATCGATGATATTATGGGGGGTTACGTCATTCCACTGCTGAAAAAGCTGTGTCCTGCCGTACGATCTCAGCAGGACATACTTGATATTGCTTAACTCAAATAACAAAAGAAAAGCCTTGAAAAAATCGGCGTAAAAAGCATTGAGCCGGATAAGGCGGATGAATCTTTCAATATTATGGCGGAATATGACTTCTTTCAACTGGATGCTGCCGGATATTTCTCTCTTGCCTGATATCTCCGGTAATGATGCGTTAATTTTTCCTGTTCTCACTATCTCATGATAATCATCCTTCGAGAGCAAGTATCCATGAAGAGCATGTATTTTCGCATGCATATAGATCCTGTCTGCGAGGTTGTTCATCCTGTGGCCTTTTCGAATTTAAAATAATATTGAAATTATCTTATTCTGCACCTCATGACACAATTCTTTGTTATCGCGCAGTCTGCCCAGGGCGATTTTCATATCCGAAAGCTCACGTTCGATTTCCTTTTCAGCAGCGTTGATTTCCTTTTTGAATCTTTCGCTGTTTTCATTAGCAATACGTTTTTTTTCCTCAATCCTTTTAATCTCAATCCGGTTGTTCAGATTGTTAATAGCCATATCATGATCGTTTTTCTCCGCGGCTATCTTTTCCGCACACTCATTTTCCACATCAATGATTGTTTTCAAAATATCATGCATGACAATGCCCTGCATTCTTGTTTCGGGTGCCGCGGTCAATTACCGCACTGATACCTATACACGACCTGATCATCATTAATAATCAATATGGCATCTTCACTTTTTAAAAACGAACAACAATTCCTTCCCTCACTCGATTTACGGGCAATCGTTATCCGGCTACCACCGGCACCGCGAGACAATGGTTCTAATGATTATAGAACGACTGCTCATAGAATATCTTGGTGGTCTCTTCCGGTTTGAGATGCCACAGGTCTTTCATCTTTCTGTTCATCTCCTCCATGTAACCCCTCGTCAGGTAGTACTGGGCCCTGTCGAAGAAAAGAATTACCCTGTCGCTCATTTCCCGCATCTGCTGCAATTGAAATGCGGAATCAAAAGCGCTCTCGTTTTCGACAAAGAGCCACAGCGTCCTCCTCAGCGTGTACATCGCCCTCAGTACCTCGCAGAGAGGGATATTCATTTTGAACATCTCGATACCCTCTACGGCGTATCTCCGGCCCACCTCTTCCTTCGTGGTGTCATAACTGATCCACTTCCCGAGGTGCTCCATGAGACTCTGGGCTTTCGATTCGACAAAACCAATATTCTTCTGCGAGAATGATGATGTCGTCGGATCAGACAGCAGGCGGGCAGTCCATCTCTTGATGATCTCCCTGTTGTGCTTCTCCACCAGTTCCACCAGCTTGTCAGAAATCAGATGTATCATAGAATATCTCCTTTGAATATTTTATGATTTTATATAAGTGAAGATCCAAGCCTCCACTTAAAAAGTATTCAAGTATCAGACGGGAAGCAAATAAAAGATTATTTTTTTGTCTTTGTGCTCATGGCAGCGTGGGGAGGGATCAATATTTAATTAATGAAAAAAGCAAATAAAAAAACATGCCACCTGAAAGATAATGACATTTTTTTTGAAAAATATCATTACAATTAATAGCGCTGTCAAATATTCATGGCACGAATCGGGCCAGCGGAGTGAACAGAAGGGAATTTTTACAATATTTAATCCCGGTCACGCATGTTATCTGATATACGGCAGGAGCGCTTCCCGCCAGACCATATAGCCCTGCCCGTTACAATGCACCCCGTCGATGGAATAGGACGGGTTCATTCCTCCTGATGAGTCCAGCATGACGCTGTAGATATCAATGTAGAGGACATGGTTGTTGTCCGCAAGGAGCCGCAGTTTTTCATTCAGGCCGCGTATCAGGTGGAGAGGCATGGGCACAACCTGCTGCACGGTCGGAAGCACGCTCTGGATGAATATCCTGGTTTGCGGTGTCCCGGCCCGTATGCGGGCAATGATTTTTTTATAATTCTCGACGATTTGTGGTATCTGTCTGCCGATTATGAAATCAGCACCGCCGATCATGATGAATATCTTTTCCGGCTTCATGCGTGTTATTTCGTCCAGCCTGTTCAGTACACCGTCGGTGGTGTCGCCGTCAATACCCCGGTTTATGATGCCGCACCGGTCAAGAAGCTCCGACCACTCGCATCGGTCGGTCTGGCTGTCTCCCACGAAGACGATGAACGCGTCCCGGGCGGGTAGTTTCGTGAAAAAGCTGACCTTATTCTCGTAATAGTCAGTGAGAAAGGGCTTCGTCATCTTCCGGTAGTACTTCCACGCGGTGACCCCGGCAATACCTGCGACAAGTAGGATGTTGATGATTATTGACGCAATGAGCAGTATCGTTCTTTTTTTCATTTGTCCGGACAATCCGCACTATGTGATTTTTTTCTTTTTACAATACCTGAGGGCCGCATCGATATCCAGCAGTTCTTTTAAAGCAGGATTATCGTCGATGAAGCGAAGGAATGAAATAAAAGCCGGTTTGTGGTACAACGCGAAATGCACCGCCGGTTCCCTGCCAGCAGCGAGGGCGTTGAATATTTCCTGAAGCGCCGGAAGTCGTTCCCCAATGGCGGCATCGTCCATTCCGCTTTCAAAGATGCCCCGGAATTCCTCAAGTTCATGGGAAATCCGTATCGATTCATCGCCGGTTTTTTGGATCGCCTTCTGTGGAATGTCAACCGGGAGCTGTTCCACCTCAAATTCAGTATCATCCGATTGCGCCGCCTCATCGGCGATATCCTTGTGATCCGCCGTGTGTTCCGCAGCCGGGTCACGATCTTTTCTTCCGGAACCGACAATTGTAACGGCATAGGATTCGATCATTTTTTTAATGCGCGGCATCCTCTCTTCATGGGGAGCTTCAAACCATCCCCGCTTCAATCCGGCCCTTTTGAGCCATTTCTCCAGCAGTATTATCTTCTCGTTGTCATCGAAGATTTCCGATTTTTCTATATATGCGCAGGAATCCTCGAACGAATCATATTCCAGGAGTTTCGAGACGCCCGATTTGACCTTCGCGTCAATGCCCGAACCGACCATGAATTGTGAAACGTCAGAGGCGGATTCCGTTTCCGCCAGAAGATCCATCATTTCCAGAAGGTTTTTCCTCTTCACCGTGTCGGCAATATCCCTCATTGTTATCCTTATCTTTCCAGGACCTTTCCCGGCGCCGGCGGATCTTCTCCCTGAAAGTGTTTTATCTTCAAAAAGTATCTCATCTTTAACTACGAATTCTTCATCTTCAATTATGCTACCTGTAATTATCGGAACAACCGGTTGTTCATGGCCACCGCCGTTGATGAGAAATCCGCCATCGGAGTTCCCTCCGTTATGAGATGAATCATCCACCTGCGTCATATTTTCAAATTCACTGTCGTCCAGTAAAAATCCGTCTCCCCCGGTTTCTGCAGCCGGCGCTGTGCTGCCTGCCTTTTCCGCTTCATCAATCACGTCATGGACTGAGCCGGTGATATCTTCCGGCGCCGATTCATACTGTTCCGTTACGGCATTCATTTGCGGACCGGTTTCCTGCTTTGTATCCGGCACATCATCGGATATACCCGCGAGGAGTGCGTCCAGTTCATTACCGGAAACGCCGCTATCTTCAGAGGGCAACGCACCATGTTCTGAACCTTCACCCGCATCTCCGTCATGCGCTTTATCAGCGAAGTCCTCGAGCAGCGCCTCCAGTTCACCGCCCGAAACGCCCTCATCCCCGGATGAATCTGATACCGAATCATGTCCTTTATCCGCATTTTTGCCATGCTCTTCAACACTGACATCGTTAAGGATTGCCTCCGGTTCTCCGCCGGAAAAGCCGCTTTCTTCGGTCATCAATGATACTATTTCCGCCGGGGGTTCAGAATCTTCATAGGCGATCGATGCCTCCCCGGGATCATTGACGTCGCCCTCAACGTCAGTTATGCTTTCCGGTTCCGTTTCCCCGGTCAATTCTCTATCATCAATGGCATGTCCCGGTTTCTCGGTATCGAACTCCCCGCCTGCCATATCTTCCAGTATACTGCGCACGCGCTCATCCAGCGTGTCGTCCGAAATCCAGAGGGACAGCACCTTTCTTGCCACGTTGTCCGCTTTCTCGCTGTTATACACCTTCTTATTCTTTATATACATTCCCTTCACGATCCCCCTGACCTTTTCCCCGTCACCGGGGTCAACAGCGTCAAGGTAATCCCTTTTAATCAGCCGGGCGTACCTGGTAATGGCGTCTTCCTGGATTCGCGGTTTTTCCAGCGGTGAAACGGCATCGACCATCCCGGGTTCACCCTTCGCATCAGCACTTCTTCCTCGTATTTCTCCAGCCGGCTCCTCCGCCATCTCCGCGAAACTTTCCCCATCTTCAATACCGTCCGGATACTCCTCATCCGCCAGCAGTGATGCGAACTTCCCGAGAACAGGATCCCATTTCATCCGCATCAGCAGGAGGCGGGCCGCATCACCTCCTTTCCTGTTTCGGAAAGCATTGAATATTTTTTTCACCTGCGATTGATGCTTCACATCGTCATCTCCGAGTGCGTTCTTCATCATTATCATGCTTGTTTCAACATGCTTGAGGGATTTGAACAGGGCCGGATCAATTCCACGGAGCATCAGGTCGTAGAATTTTATGACCATGTAATGTCCTTCTGATTCTGTCATTTTTGTTATTATATTCTTCAATGCCAGCGGAGTCAATTTCCCGCCGGAAGCCAGTGCAATATTCACATCGCGCGCAAAGATCAAATATCGTTCAGAAAAAAGGCTGTTGATCTGCAGGTCGGCCACCACATTCAGGTTGAGGCCCGCCATCAGCGGGTGAAGGGCGCGCGCAAGGAGTTTTTCAAATTCATAATAATCGGAGAAGGAACCGTCCCTGAGGCGTTCCGCGATGCGCCTTGCCACACCGCTGCCGGGCAGATTGAGTGTGAGACGGCTGGCGCCGCTGACAAGTCCCGCGACAAGTTCTTTCCGTCTTCCGGGTGAGTCAATGAATTGTCTTACAAATTGATCTTCGTCCATCAATATCCGGCTCGAATCAAATAATTATTCTGTACCCTGATGCGGTCTTCCCTGACCACATAATACTCACATTTATGTTTATCCAAATATATATTAACTTTAATAAGATACAATAACATTTTTGGCAATGTCCGGCGGGATTCCCGGCAGTCATGCAAATTATTATTGACAGGTATAATTTCTTCCAAACTGAATATCTTTCTGGAGCCACATCACGAAGGAGCGAACCGCCATGACCGACAAACCAAACCGCGAACAGTGGGGATCAAAAATCGGCTTTATCCTTGCGGCCGCGGGCTCCTCAGTAGGCCTTGGCAACATATGGAAATTCCCCTACCTTGCCGGTGAAAACGGCGGTGCGGCCTTTGTGCTTGTCTATCTTGTCTGCATCGTTGTTCTCGGTCTTCCCATCATGATAGCTGAAATAGTGATCGGCCGTCACACCGAAAAAAACCCTGTGGGCGCCTTTAAAATCATAGGCACCGGCCCATGGACACTGATCGGCTACCTGGGGGTCGCCGCCGGATTTTTCATAATGACCTATTATAGCATTGTCGGAGGCTGGACGATCGGGTATATCGTGAAATCTATCAGCGGGGCCATCGCTTCTATCAACGTTTCCGCGGATTCGGAACGTCTGTTTGAAAGCTTCATCAGCAGTCCCGGTGAAATGATCCTGTACCATTTTCTCTTCATAGGCGCAACCGTCTTCATCGTCATACTCGGCGTAACCAAGGGAATCGAGCGATTCAGCATGGTCATCATGCCTGTTCTTTTTATAATCCTTATTATTCTTATTATCCGCGGTCTTACCCTTCCGGGAGCCTCCGAGGGGATACGTTTTTACCTGCAGCCTGACTTTTCCAAAATCAACACTAAAGTTATCATAGAAGCTCTGGGCCAGTGCTTTTTCAGCCTCAGCCTGGGCATGGGAGCGATGATCACCTATGGAAGTTATCTTTCCAGGAAGGACAAGATCCTCAGCGCCTCTGTAAAAATCGTTACCCTGGATACCCTGGCTGCAATTCTGTCTGGACTCGCCATCTTCCCGGCGGTCTTCGCAGTGGGCATGACACCTACCAAGGGACCCGGTCTTACCTTTAACATCCTCCCCGTCGTCTTTTCCAGGATGCCCTATGGATCTTTTTTCGCAGTGCTATTCTTTATTTTACTCTTCATAGCGGCCCTCACATCTGCCATATCGCTGGTCCAGGTCGTTGTTGCATACTTATCCGATGAAAAGGGATGGGGCCGTTCCAAAGCAGTCCTAACCGCCGGCGGCCTCATTTTTCTGCTGGGCATTCCGGCTGCGCTTTCCTTCGGGACCATGAAGGACTTCACGATCTTTTTCGGAAAGACCTACTTTGACTTCATGGATATTTTGACGTCCATCTACATGCTCCCTATCGGGGGACTGCTGATCGCCATATGCCTCGGATACAAATATGGTCTTCATAACACGATGCATGAGCTTGATACCGATACCGGCAGCTCCAAATTCAAGGAAATATGGGCCTTTACCATCAAATATATTTCTCCCCTGATACTGCTGGCCATTATCCTTTATTTCGGTGTTTACAAGATGATTGTATTATAATGAGACGGGTATTGCCGATCATGATACGATCTTTGAACTGATTTCCATCTCCAGCCCTTCATTACCACCGTGTCCTTCACAATTGCATTTTCATATGTAAAAAAATATTTTTTTCTTGCATAAATTTAACCATTTGGTTAAACACGACCAGATATCATATCACACCAGGCAAGTGACACGTTTCCAGAGAGGTTTAGCTTACTATGAACATAGCCAAATTAGCTATCAAGCGCCCCATTCTTATAACCAGTATTGTGTTTGTCCTCATCTTTGTCGGATTAATATCAATGAACCGGCTCGGCATCGACATGTTCCCAGACGTCGAATTCCCCTATGTCGTGGTCCAGACAGTCTACGTCGGCTCCTCCCCCGAGGAGATCGAGAACCTCATCTCGAAACCGATAGAGGACCAGGTAAGCTCTATTTCAGGGCTGAAGCATCTGCAGTCGAGGAACATGGACAGCGTCTCCCTGGTCATCGCTGAATTCAACCTCGACGTCGACCCGAAATACGCGGAACAGCAGGTCAAGGACAAGGTCGACCAGATACGAAGGGACCTCCCTGAAGAGATAGAAGAGCCTCTCGTGGTGCGTTTCGACCCGGCGAGCATGTCGATCGCGCGGATCGCCCTTTCGGCCGACCTGACCACGAATGAGCTTTACGACCTGGCGAAGGAGGAGCTTACCGTCGCGCTGCAGCAGGTTAACGGCGTCGCCCAGGTCAAGATTGTCGGCGGACGCCGGCGGGAAATACAGGTTGAGCTGGACCGCAACAAGCTGAACGAGTACAAAGTATCAGCCCTGTCTGTCGCAAACGCCATCAAGAGCGCGGGTATGAACATACCCGTGGGTAAGCATGACAAGGCCGATAAAGAAACCACGTTCAGGACCGTAGCGCAATTCACTGATGTCAACCAGATTGCCAATGCCGTGGTACAGTTTTCCGGAGACATGGGTAACGCCATCTCGGTTAAATCCCTCGGCACCGTGAGCGACGGATCCGAGGAAAGAACAACCTACGGCTACCTGTACGCGCCGGTAAATACCGGCAAGGCTGAAAAGCCGGGTTTCTTCGGCTCAAAAAAGAAGAAGATCAAGCGTGAAATGAAGCCCGCCCTGTTCCTCGAGGTCTACAGGCAGTCAGGGGCCAACACGGTCGCCGTTCTCGACGGGGTTACCGAGCGGATAAAGAAGCTGAACGCGGACATGAAAGACCGCGAAGGCAAGCCGAAACTCAATCTCATCTATGACGGGGCAAAGATCGTCCGCATGAACCTGGACGAGGTCAAGGTCACCATCCTGCTCGGGATTTCCCTGGCCATCATCGTTGTATACCTGTTCCTGGGGAACGTGCGCTCAACCATCATTACCGGCATTGCCCTCCCGAACAGTCTCCTGGGTGCCTTCATACTCATGTATATCATGGGCTATACCATCAATGTCATCTCCCTGCTGGCCCTTTCCCTGACGGTCGGCCTCCTGGTTGATGACGCCATTGTCGTGCGGGAGAACATATTCCGAAAACTCGAGGAAGGCATGCACCCCATGGAAGCAGCCGAAAAAGGGACCACGGAGGTAAT
>CAZZHU010000150.1:0-11134 GCA_964654045.1 uncultured Leptospirales bacterium | reverse complement strand
GTTAAGTATCGTAAAATACGCTTAACTTGGTGTCCTCTTTTTCGGGGCAGGCCCAGAGGGGGGCCGGGGGGGTGAGGTCGAACAAGGCCGCGGGGTGAGGGCAGCACGCATGCGAGGAGCGCAGGCGATATTAATATTTTATTGACAACAAGCCGCTTTTAACGGTTTTGGTGATATGTTCCTCTTATGATGCAGATGTTTCTTTGCATCAATAATTGGAAAATATTTATGAAGGAACCACGATGTTCGATCTGAATACTCTCGTAATGTTTACCACTGCCTCGGTACTCCTGGGCTTCGCGCCGGGACCGGACAATATATTCGTGCTGACCCAGTCGATACTGTTCGGCAGGTCTGCGGGCTTTAAGATAACCCTGGGGCTCTGCACCGGTCTTATCGCGCACACCACTATCGTGGCCCTGGGGGTCGCGGCGCTCTTCCAGACATCGGTCATCGCCTTCAGCGCGCTTAAATACCTGGGAGCCGCGTATCTGCTCTACCTGTCCTGGAAAGCCTTCCGGGCATCAGCGGGCGGCATCAATCTGGAACGCAGCAAAGAGATCCCGTCATGGCACCTCTACCGGAGGGGCATCATCATGAACGTGACAAATCCGAAGGTGTCGATATTCTTCCTGGCTTTTCTCCCTCAGTTCGCCAATCCCTCTAAGGGGTCTATTACGCTCCAGTTGATTATCCTGGGGCTGATTTTTATCGGTGTCACGATTCTTGTTTTTGGATTGATCAGCCAGCTCGCGGGCCTGATCGGCGCCTGGCTGCAGAAGTCGGGAAAATTTGAAAAAATTTTAAACATGACAGCCGGTACGGTTTTCGCCGCCCTGGCTGTCAAGCTTGCCCTTACCAGGCAGTAAGAGGTATCAATGAGTATTTTTGACCAGGATATCGCGGTAACGGAACAGGGCCAGTCGCTGTTCAGTGGGACCGTGTCCCCGAACTGGCTCATCAACGGCAATCCCAACGGCGGCTACCTGATGGCCCTTGCCGCCAGCGCGATGCTTCAGCGCAGCGCAAAGAAATCGATTCCCATAATGACCGTGAATTACATTTCGCGCTGCCTGCCCGGCGCTGCCGATCTGCATGTTGACGTGATTTCGGAGTCGAACCAGTTTAACCGCCTCCAGGCGCGGCTCCTCCAGGAGGGGCGCGAAAAGATCCGGGCGTGGGGGACCTTTGCCGATGAAAAGATCGAATGCATCCTGGACCGGTATGAAACATCAACGCCGGAACTGGCGCCGCTGGAATCGTGCGTCGCCATCCCGGCGATCCCGAAATATACCCTCATGGATAATCTCGATATCCGGCTGGACCCATCGTGCGCCGGCTGGATGCAGGGAAAGCTGGCGGATAAATCCGAGCACAAGGGCTGGATCAAATTCAGGGATGACCGCCCCTTTGACATGCTCTCGCTGCTCCTGATGGCCGACGCCTTTCCGCCTCCCATCTTCGCGAGCCAGGGCCTCGCGGCCTGGGTCCCGACCATAGAGCTCAGCGTGAGCGTCAGGAACATCCCGCAGACGAAGTGGCTCAAGGGTTTCTTCCGCACCCGCTTCGTCAGCTGCGGCCTTGCCGAGGAAGACGGGGAGATGTGGGACGAGGAGGGGAACCTGGTCGTGATCTCAAGGCAGATTGCGCAGTATCGCAGTATCAGCAAGAAATCCTGATACCCCTGTCCCCCTTCAGGGACAGGGGGGCATAACATTTACACACGATTACATTTGATTTAATAATAATCAAGGAGAACACACATGGCTCTAACCGCTACCATCAAGACGAACAAAGGCGACATCAGGCTTACGCTTTTTTCTGATAAAACACCGTTAACCGTGGCGAGCTTCGCGAACCTGGCGCAGCACGGATTTTACAATGGGCTCACGTTTCACCGGGTCATCGCGGACTTCATGATCCAGGGAGGGTGTCCCCTGGGCACCGGCACCGGGGGACCCGGCTACACCTTTAAAGACGAGTGCACTCCTGAACTGAAGCATGACAGGCCGGGAATTCTCTCCATGGCCAATGCCGGCCCCGGAACCAACGGCAGCCAGTTTTTCATCACCCACGTGCCGACGCCCTGGCTCAACGGGAAGCATACGGTCTTCGGCGCGGTCCTCGACGAGGGCGATATGAAAACCGTGAACAGCATCAGGCAGGGAGACTCCATCGTGTCTATAACGATCGAAGGTGACACCGCGGAGTTGTTCACCACGGTGGCTGATACGATTAAAGAATGGAACGCGAAGATTAAGAAGTAATAGACCTCGCCCCTTCGGTCAAACTTTCTCGGACCTCATCCGCGCTCCGCGCAGGCCGAGCGCTTTTCGGCCGTCCTGGCCGCGCTCGGCACTGCGATATCCTGTCGGGAGCCTCTCCTTGAAAAGGAGAGGGTTTCCGCGATAAAGAATTTTTCTATTCTCCCCTCTCCATTTTATGGAGAGGGGCCGGGGGGTGAGGTCGAACATGGGAGGGGGCGCGCCAGAGGTGGGGTGAGGTTGAAATGACTGGGGTTCTACAGGAATAATTACATGGCCGACAAAATAGTATATACCACGGAATCCGGTGATCTGAGAAAGAAGGATAATGAGGAGGTCAGGGATAAGCCTTTTCCCGTGAAAACCCCTGCCTTCAGGAAGGACGGTATCGTGCGTGTCCAGAAGGAAAGCAAGGGGCGGGGCGGCAAGACCGTATCGGTAATATACGGGCTGCCGCTGTCCGATATCGCACTGATGGACATGGCGGCAAGGCTGAAGCAGAGGTGCGGCGCCGGCGGGACCGTCAAGGACGGCGCGATACTCATCCAGGGCGACAAGGTCGATGCGATCGTTCAGTTTCTCCAGAAAGAGGGATTTTCCGTGAAACGGGCAGGGGCTTAAAGAACAAAGTTTATTCAGCGTGTCATCGGGAGCGCAGCGAAGCAATCTTCATCCCCCCCCCTGTCAAGGACCTCACCCGCGCTCTGCGCACGCCGAGCGCTTTTCGGCCATCCTGGCCTCGCTCGGCACTGCGACATCCTGTCGGGAGCCTCTCCTTGAAAGGGAGAGGGTTTACGCGAGAAGGAATTTCTCTATTCACCCCTCTCCATTTTATGGAGAGGGGCCGGGGGTGAGGTTGAAAGGACAGGGGGAGCGGTTGAAGACCGTCTATTGTTCTCCCCGTGATGACAAATAAGAGATAAAAAGGTAAATACATATGCTCAATGTTGTAGACGTTACACTCGCTTTCGGAAAGAGAGTGCTCTTCAAAGATGTAAACATTAACTTTTCCCCCGGGAACTGCTACGGTCTCATCGGCGCCAACGGTTCCGGGAAATCAACTTTCCTTAAAATATTATCCGGAGAACTCGAGCCGAACACGGGCGATATCGTGCGCAATCCCCGGGAGCGTATCGCCATCCTCCAGCAGGACCAGTACGCTTTTGATGAATACCCGGTACTGGAAACGGTCATCATGGGACATCCAAAGATGCATGATGTTTTAAAAGAGAGGGATGATATTTATTCAAAGGAGGATTTTTCCGAGGAGGATGGCCATCGCGCCGCCGAGCTCGAGGAACTTCTCGAGGAAATGAACGGGTACGAGGCCGAGGCGGACGCGGCTACCCTGCTGAGCGGCCTTGGCCTGAGCGACGACCTGCACCGGAAGAAAATGAAGGAGCTTGAGGGCGGCGAGAAGGTGCGCGTGCTCCTGGCCCAGGCGCTCTTCGGGAACCCGGACATTCTCCTCCTCGATGAGCCCACGAACAACCTGGACATCGAGTCGATCACCTGGCTTGAGAATTTTCTCTATAATTTCAACAATACCGTCATCGTGGTGTCCCACGACCGGCATTTCATCAACAAGGTGTGCACCCATATCGCGGACATCGATTTCGGGAAGATCATGGTCTATGCCGGGAACTACGACTTCTGGGCGCAGTCGATCGAGCTCGCCATGAAGCAGAAGAAAGATGAAAACAAAAAGAAGGAGGACAAGATCAGGGACCTCCAGTCCTTCATCGAGCGCTTCAGCTCCAACGCTTCCAAGGCGCGGCAGGCCACGTCGAGGAAGAAGCTTCTGGAAAAGCTTACCCTCGACGAAATACCGGTGACCTCCCGCCGTTTTCCCTATGTCGCCTTTAAGCCGGACCGGGAATGCGGGAAGATGGTGCTCGAAATAGAGAACCTGACCAAGGCCATCGACGGCGAAGCGGTCCTGACCGGTTTCAACCTCAACGCGAACAGGAACGACAAGATCGCCTTTGTCGGGCCGAATAATCTCGTTAAAACAGTTTTATTCCAGATCATCATGGGTGAATTGAAGCCCGATTCCGGCAGTTATAAATGGGGGGAGACCATCACCACCGCCTATTTCCCGAAGGAAAACAGTGCTTTTTTCGACAGTGAGCGCAATCTCGTTGACTGGCTCAGGCAGTATACCTCGAACAACGATGAGACCCACGTGCGCGGGTTCCTCGGCAGGATGCTTTTCTCCGGGGATGAGTCGCAGAAAAAGGTCAATGTTCTTTCCGGCGGCGAAAGGGTCCGCTGCATGCTGTCCCGGATGATGCTCTCGGGCGCCAACGCGATGGTCCTGGACGATCCCACCAACCACCTTGACCTGGAATCGATCACGTCGCTGAACAACGGCCTCATCAACTATCCCGGCGTGCTTCTCTTCTCGTCCCATGACTACCAGTTCATCGACTCGATCGCGAACCGGATCATCGAGATAACGCCGTCCGGTGTGATTGACCGTGTCATGACCTTCGAGGAGTACATCTCCAGCGAAGAGGTCAGGGGCATCAGGGACGAGCAGTATCACGGGCACCAGCGCCTCAGCATCTGAGGCGGGGCGCCGGACCTGACCCGGAGCGGCCGGATGCCTTTAACCGTTTCCCCCGGTATCGGACGCATGTATGTAAAATTATATTTTCCGGTTAAGATTTGTACGATAATAAAATGATAACCGGGAACATGCATTGAAAGTGATAATTAACCAGGGCAATTTCAGGCAATGATCAGCAGCGTGATCAGGAGAATACGCGGTATTTCAGCCGGAATACTGCCGTCCGATTCCGCCGTCAGCGATGAGGGGGGAAGGAAGAGGCTCTTCGCGCTATTCCTCGCTCTTATTATTGTCCCGCTAATCATCTTCGGCGCCAACCATTACAGGAAGGGCGTCTATATGTACTGGGTCATAGATCATGCGGCGGCCCTGATCCTGGCCGGTTTTATTATCGCCCTCAGGTACCTGAAAAACGGCCTGCCGCTGTACCGGATCACGATAATCATGATCTCAACCCTGCTCTTATTCTGGCTCAAAACCGGCGCCGTTCAGGGCTACGCGAGCATATGGATTGTCGGGACCCCGCTTTATTATTTTTTTCTTACCGGACGCCGCGAGGGCCTGTTCTGGACCCTGATAATGATCGCGGGAACAATTGTACTGTTCATAAATCCTTTTTCCCTCCTCGACGTGTGGGAATACCCGCCCGAATTCGTTTCACGGCACCTTTTTACCATGCTCATAATATTCCTTTTCACGTATTTCTACGAATCGGTCCGGGAGAGATTCAAAAAAGCTATTGAGAACGAACGCCGCCTGCTTCTCCGGGAAAAGGAGCATCTGTCAGCGGCGAAGTCGGAGGTTGACTTTATAAACAAGCGCCTCAGGGAAGAGATGGATGTGCGCATGACAGCCGAGGATGAGCTGCGGAAACACCGTGACCACCTCGAGGAGATCGTCGCGGAGCGCACCCGCGAACTCCGGCGCTCCAACATTGAGCTCAAGGAGAGCGAGAAGCGCTACCGTCTTTTGGCGGACAACGTGAACGACCTGATTTTTTCCCTGGAAATGAATCTTACAATCAATTATATAAGCCCCTCGATTTATCCCCTGTATGGATATACAGTTGAGGAGGCGATGCGTCTGACGGTGGCTGATATCCATACCCCTGAATCCCTCGGCAGGGTGATGAAGGTTTTGGAAGAACAGACGGAACTTGAGAAAAACCAGAGGGCCGACCCGGAACGGCACGTCATGATTGAGCTGGTGCACCGGCGCAAGGACGGATCGCTGTTTGATGTCGAGATCAAGGCGTCCTTTCTCCGGGATGAAACGGGTAAACCGATAGGCATCGTGGGGATTATACGGGATATCAGCGAACGGATCAGGGCGCAGCGGGAAAATGAAAAGATGCAGGGACAGCTCGCGCAGGCTCAGAAGATGGAGTCCCTCGGGACCCTCGTGGGCGGGCTTGCCCATGATTTCAACAATATCCTGAGCGGCATACTCGGGAGCTTTGATCTTCTCAACCTCAGCCTCAGGAAGGAAAAGCTTGAGGACCGGGAGACTATCGATAAATACCTTGATGTCGGCCTGGAATCGGCGAAGCGGTCGGTCAATCTTATCCGGGAGCTCCTCGCACTTTCCCAGAGGCAGGAGATCAAGCTTGAGCCGCTCGACCTCAATGAAGCGGTCAGGCATATTTACGAACTCTGCGTGAACAGTTTTCCAAAGTCGATCGAGCTCGATTTCACCTACGCGCCGGAACGGCCCATGATCATGGGCGACATGGTCCAGGTCGGCCAGGTGCTGCTGAACTTCTGCATTAACGCCTCGCACGCAATGACCATCATGCGGAAGCCTGACGAGCGCCAGGGCGGGAAACTTTCAGTCGCGGTTGACGTGACCGCGCCGGGACATCCTGCCGGTCTGCCCCACGGTGCCGATATTCCCGCCGGTCGTTCCTGGGTGAGGATCACTATCAGCGACACGGGAGTCGGCATGGACCGGGAAACGGTCGCCCGCATGTATGAGCCTTTCTTCACCAGGAAGAAGAGGGGCGAGGGAACGGGGCTCGGGCTGTCAATATCGTACAACATCATACAGAAGCACGACGGCCTGATACAGGTGCATTCCGAACCCGGGGCCGGGTCCCGCTTCACGCTGTGTTTCCCCCGTTGTGAAACCGATACCTGTTTTGAAGAAAAATCACCGGTCGAGAAAGATATCGTCAGGGGGACGGGGACGGTCCTGGTTATCGATGACGAACATATGGTCCTCAAGGTCGCGCGCGGTATTCTCGAACAGTGCGGATACAAGGTCATCACCGCCAATACCCCGGAAGGAGGCATTGAGGTCTTCAGGGAACAGCACGATTATATTTCGGTGGTCCTTCTTGATCTTTCGATGCCGGGGAAGAGCGGCCTGGAGGTTTTCATGGCAATGAAGGAAATCGATCCCGGGGTGCGGGCGATACTTTCATCCGGCATGCTGGACAATGAGTCAAAAGAGCGGGCCCTCGCGCTGGGGATCATGGATTTTGCCGGCAAACCGTACCTCGCGCAGGAGCTGTCAGTTAAAGTTCGGGATATTCTTCTTTAACCCGGAGCGGGTCGAGTAATTATTGCCCTTGACCAGGGCAGGTTCGGTGCCCCTGAGAGGGGCGTGCAAGGGATAGGGGGGCCATTGCACGATGGCCCCCCTATCAACCCCCTGCGTGCCGCCTCAAACGCCGGCGGGGGCTCCGGGCATAACTCGGGTGAACCTGCTGTCGCAGGATTTACCCTCAGACAACATGCCCGATTGGTATCCGCCCTGCGGGCGGATGTTTTGTGGTTTGATTGCGGACAGTTTACCTGCTTACGGGTATGTGACTGAAAATGTCATATAAAAAGAAAGGTCGCGCTCCAGGCAGACATTTTTAATCTTGAGCGCATGATCAACAGTATAAGTATATCTACCCTGCGAAGCCAGGGTCCCGAAAACCGAAAAAAGTCGAACAGCGTAATCCTGCTCGACCAAAACCGCGCAAAGATGTTGACCATCAACAAAAACTTGCTGACTAACCCGGGGAGTTTACCCCGGGTTTCAACCCGGGGTTTCACCCCCGGGGTCTCCTCTGATACTTCCGCACCGCCTCGTTATGCTCCTTCAGGGTCTTCGAAAAATGGTGCGAGCCGTCGTTTTTTGCGACAAAGAAGAGGTACTCCGACTTCATGGGATACATGGCCGCCATGATCGACTCACGGCCGGGAGAGCAGATGGGCGTCGGGGGCAATCCACCGCGCCGGTAGGTGTTGTAGGGAGAGTCTGATTTGAGGTCGCTCACGGTTATGGGGCCGGTGAATTTTTTTACCGCGTACCGTACCGTGGGATCGCAGTCGAGCTTCATGCCTTTCCTCAGGCGGTTGTGAAACACGGAGGATATGAATTCGCGCTCGTTGTACGCCTTCGCTTCCTTTTCGACCAGGGAGGCCATGGTCAGTATCTCGTGCACGCTCATGCCGGGGCCGTAGGCGGGCCTGTCGCCGAGGACGCTTTTCATTTTTTTATACATGACGCCGATGATGTCCCGCGGATCTGATCCTTCCGGGAATATATAGGTGTCGGGGAAGAGGTAGCCTTCGGCCGTTATCGATTCTATCCCGAGTGATTGCAGGAACGTTTCGTCCGACGCGTAGTCGAGAAACGCCCCGGAGCCGCAGATGCTGTTGGCCTCAAGCCGGTCCGCGATCTGGTAGATATTAAATCCTTCGGGGACGGTGACTTTTCTCGAAAGTATATCGCCCCTGGTAAGCTTTCTCAGTATCTCGAATGAGTTCATGCCGGCGAAGATCTTGTAGGTGCCGGCCCTGACATGGCGCCGGTTGAGGATATATGACGAGTATACGAAAAAGTCGCTGTTCCGAACCAGGTTGCTTTTCCGCAAATTGACGGCGATCCGGCGCATTGAATCGCCGTACGATACGGTAAAGGCCTGTTCCCGCATCAGGGGCGGTGCCGAGTTGAGGTAGAGAAAGAGTGATAGCCCCGCCAGGATAAGAATTAATACTACTCCCAGGATCTTTTTCATGCTGTTATCCGAACTTCGCCATTCCTATGATGCGGTCCATGTTGGGGACCAGTATGCTGTTTTCCATCTTCCCTTTTACCGGGATCCCTCCCAGTTCGTCCACGATTTTCCTGTTACCGCCGGCGTTTTTCGGATACTCGCCGTACTCCGTGGTGAAGAGGGGGACCTTCAGGTTGCTGGCTGATTTTGCCGCTTCGAAGATGCCGCCGTCCGGCGGAGCTTCGACGATGAATACCGCGTACGAGAGGGCGCATATGATCTTGTTCCTGATAAAGGCGTTGAACTTGTTCGGTTCACGGTTTGGATAAAAGGGTGATACTGCCGCCACGCTGTCAGGATTCATGACATCGCGAAGGATCTCAGGGATCGAGAGGTGAAATATGCCGTAGGGCACCAGGGCGATGGTGGCGCCGCCGTTCACCAGGGCAGAGCGGTGCGCGATGAGGTCGGCGCCGCGCGCATATCCGCTGATGACCGGGATCCGGTGCTTCGCCAGCTCCCGTGACGCTTCGAACGCTATCATTTCTCCCTTGTCGCTCACGTCCTTGTCCCCGAGGATGGCGACGCCCTTCTGCTTTAAGAGACGGGTATTGCCGTATATGTACAGGAGGGGAGGGCTCGCGTTGCCCAGTATCTCGCGGAGCCGGGCGGGATAGAGGTCGGAGAAAAACGTAACGACGTCGATGCCCGATTCAAGCAGTCTGAAGTAATCCTCCTCGATTTTCGGCAGGGTGGCCTGAACGCCGGCAATTGCTTCCGTGATCTTTTCCTGGAACCGGAATTCCTTCCTGATGTCATCACTCGACAGGTCGCACAGGTCGGCCACGGAGAGGTTTTGCTCTTTCAGGGCCTCGTGTATTTCCATCAGGTGCGCGGGCCCGATGCCATGGGTCTGCTCAAGGGCTATCCAGTATTTTGTGCTGTTCATTGTATGTTTCTACAATAACCGGGGCTTTCCGCCCTCTATATGGGCCTGGTTTCAGACAATAGCAGGGATATCAATAAAAAGTCAATTAAAAGCTAAAGATGTCGCCCAACCAAGAATTCTATTATTTAGACCCCCCCCGTCCCCCCGAGGGGGTATGTAAGAAAATCATAATATTGTTGTAACCAATGTATTAATGTTTAAAAATTTCAAAAATTATTATGAATAATTTATTGCATTCGGTTAAGTATATTAACTCACGCCTCCAAAGGGGGACGGGTGGGTCTAAACTCTTGAAAAGTGAAATGACATTCGGTATATTCGTTTTATATGAACGGCTATTTCAATATCATCGATTGCCGGGGCATTCTCCTCATCGAAGTTGCGGTGGAAAAGTTCGATTTTTTCATGATTTCTGAAAACTCAGACACTTTGCGGCGCCTCCTGGATGACCGGCATTATCCGTCAATAATCTTTGACCTGGCCGGGGTCAGGCTCATTGACTCAAGCGTATTCGGGTTTCTCCTGGAAACGCGGAATGCCATTAAAAAGCAGGGAAATGAGATAGCCATAATATGCAGGGACCCGGAAGTCCTTCGTGTGATGGAAATGCTCAAGGTGCCGCGGATTATCCGGGTTTTTGAATCCCGGGATACGGCTTTTGATTATTTAAACAGTTTACGGGATGTGTGAAATTTATTTTTATTATCCTTCCATGAAAAGTCGACAATACCGACAAATTTTGGTTTTAAACCAATTAATTCCGTTGACAGATTATTTTCAGAATTTACCCTGAGAAGAGAGTAAAATTTGCATATAAATGCAATTTAAGGCTTGACCTGATAGATGGCAGAGAGAATTTTAGATCAGGTTAGCAATCAGTTTCAGCGGTGTGTTCGTAATCGGCCCCTGAATCTTGGTCAACCAGATTTATTCTATCTTATCGGGCAGTAAATTTAATAAAACACAAAAATACGAGGAGGTTTTCAATGGCATTAAATACCTTAATCGATTCAAGAGACGTCCGCTTCATTCTCTTCGAGCAGCTGGAACTTGACAAATTCTGCGCCAAGTACCCCCGCTATGCTGATTTTGACAGGGATACGCTGGAAAGTACTCTCGATCTCGCCGAGAAGCTGGCTGTCGAGAAGATCTATCCTACCTACAAAGACGGCGACAGGGAAGGATGTACCTTTGTTCCCGATACCAAAGCAGTCAAAATTCCGAAATGCTACAAACCGGCGTTGGACGCTTATTATGAAACTGGCTTCATCGGCACCATGGAAGATGCCGAGATCGGCGGCATGGGAATGCCTGCCGTCATGTACATGTCCGTGAACGAATACCTCTGCGCAGCCAAC